>JBEDKD010000266.1:0-13728 GCA_041172365.1 Cyanobacteriota bacterium
GGGTGGGGGCGGGTTTATGAAGGTTATCTGTGAGTGGCAAAATTGATCGCTTAACCCGCCCCTACAGGTGTTATTTCATATTTTACGATCAATTATATCTCACATTTTACCATTGATGTAGGGGCTCTTTCACCATATCTTTAATACCCACAGATAACTGATAAAAACCAGCCCCGTTTTTTTTATTGGTATTCTTTAGGAGAAAGAGAAGGGTTACGAATTACTAAAAACAGACCCGAAATAATCATCACAAAACCTAATCCGTGAAACCATTGTAAAGTCTCTTTGAGAAAGAAAACCGCCATTATACTACCAATGACAGGACTTAAATGTAAAAATAAACTAGCACGATTAGCTCCCACTAATTCCACCCCTCGATTATAACATAAATACGCGATAATAGACGGAAAAATTCCCACATATCCAATGGAAAGAAATGTCACCCTATTTAATAAGATCCGTTGAATTGTGAAAGTTTCCCAAAGGTAAAGGGGGAAAAGAAAAGCCGCACCCAGAGCAAAGGTAACAGTTAAAAAACTGAGGGGATGTATCACGGGACGAAAACGCAATAATATTGAATAACACGCGTAACAAACCACGGCAATTAAAATTATTAAATCCCCTTGATTGAATGATAAAGTCGCGAGAATATGCCAATCGCCACGGGCGATAATTGTAATGGCTCCGCTGAAGGAAATGAAAACTCCTAGACATTGTAAGGGAGAAAGGGTTTCTTGAAAGAATAGGTAAGAGATAACAACAACGACTAAGGGCATGATAGACTGAACCAGGAGTGCATTAATCGCGGTGGTAAATTGTAATCCTTTATAGAGAAGGGTGTTAAATGAGGAAATTCCTAATATTGATAATAGGATAATTATTTTACTATGATTAATTAGGGTTAACCAGTCTTTTTTGACATAAGAATAACCCGGAATTAAGATGATTAAAAATCCACAAAACCACCGCCAAAAGGCTAAACCTATCGGGGGAATTTGACCATGTATGGCACGGCCTAAAAGTGTATTTAATGACCAAAATAAAATAGTAAATAGTAACAACAAATATGGACTATCAAATAAACGCCATTGGGGGGAAGAAATGTTATTATTTTCGGTATGATTAGAAGGTTTATTGCTCATATATAGAGATTTTCTAGTAATTTAGGACTTAGGAGTTTTTTTACCATAAATACTTATTTGAGATGTAGGTTGGGTAGAGCTCCGCGAAACCCAACTACATTTTTACCCCTTATTAAGAATAAGAAGGGTTGGGAGGAATCGAATTAATTTTCGCCAAAAGTTAAGGCTTTGCCTCCTATATTGGTATTAACTTTACCCTCCTCAAAAACGATATTTCCTCTTTGTTAACCATAAATACTTATTCGAGATGTCTAAGTTGGGTTTCGCTCCGCTCTACCCAACCTACATTTTTACCCGGATTCAGGTTAGGTAATGATTGATAAGTTGGGTTTTGCTCCGCTCTACCCAACCTACATTTTTACCCGGATTAAGGTTAGGTAATGATTGATAAGTTGGGTTTCGCTCCGCTCTACCCAACCTACATTTTTGCCCGGATTAAGGTTAGGTAATGATTGATAAGTTGGGTTTCGCTCCGCTCTACCCAACCTACATTTTTACTCGGATTAAGATGAGGGAGGGGGAATTAATTTTCGCCAAAAGTTAAGGCTTTTCCTCGGATATTGGTATTAACTTTACCATCTTCAAAAACGATATTTCCTCCGACAATTGTTACCACGGGCCACCCGGTTAAATTCCATCCTTCAAAGGGACTCCAACCACATTTCGTTAATAATTCCTCTCGTAATACTGGATGATATTTCTCTAAGTCAACTAAGACTAAATCGGCATCATAACCTACTTCAATTAACCCTTTATTGGGGATTTGATATGCGATCGCGATCGCGCTTGACATCCAATTGGCGACTTGTTGAACACTACAGCGCCCCTGCATGGCTTGAGTTAACATTAAGGGTAAAGATGTCTCGACTCCGGGCATTCCTGAAGGTGTATTGGGATATGCTTTCCCTTTTTCTTCTAAGGTATGGGGCGCGTGATCCGTCGCGATAAAATCAATCACTCCATCTAATAAGGCTTTCCATAATATCTCATTATCAAGGCGCGATCGCAAGGGGGGATTCATTTGTGCTAATGTGCCGATTTTCTCATAGTCACTAATATTTAATAATAAATGTTGTGGTGTGACTTCTGCCGTAACCCAATGGGGTTTTTCTTGTCGTAATAATTCGGCTTCTTCTCCCGTAGATAAATGAAGAATATGTAAACGGCGTTGATATTTATTCGCTAATTTTAAAGCTAATTTTGTAGCTAATAACGCGGCTTCATTATCTTGAATTGTGGAATGAATCGCAGGATCGGTAATTCCAGCAAATTCTTGACGACGTTGATTAATTCTTTCTTGATCTTCCGCGTGAACCGCGATTAATCGTTTTCCTTGAGCGAAAATTGCCTCTAATTTTTCCTCTTGATTCACTAATAAATCACCGTGCATTGAACCCATGAAAATTTTAATACCCGGAGTGGGATGCGCGTTTAATAAGTCGGGTAAATTTTCCGAGGTTGCACCAATGAAAAAACCATAATTAACGACACTTTTTTCCGAGGCTCGTTTTAGTTTATCATCTAATGTGGCTTGGGTAGTTGTTAAAGGTCGAGTATTTGGCATTTCTAAAAAAGAGGTGATGCCACCCTTGGCACAGGCACAACTAGCTGTAAATAAATCCTCTTTATACTCTAATCCGGGTTCGCGAAAATGTACTTGGGGATCGATGCCGCCCGGTAATAACGTTAAACCCTTCGCGTTGAGGACCCTATCGGGCTCATTGGGAGTCTCGATGCGCGACGCGACTTGGACAATTTTACCATCAACTATCAAGACATCCCCTTGGAGAAAATCACCATTGGGTAAGAGGATACGGGCATCACGAATTAATAAACTAGAATTGGATGACATATACGCGATCGGGGTGTAAAATAAATAACAAGTATCCTCAATTCTGCACTATATCTGCAACGTATTGTTAAAGTTAAAGGTTGAAACCCGATTTCTCTGAGTCGAACCCCTCTGCGCCGAAAACAGTGCTATAGTAGAAATCAATAAATCCAAGTTATTGATGCACTTACTGATCACCATTTTAGCCACGATAGTTACAAATACTCTATGACACCATTGCCGAATCAAGTCAATCAAACTGCTGACGATACCCCAAAACCACAAACCCGCGAAAATCCCTGGGTGGAAGGGCTCAAGACGATCGCGTTAAGTGGAGTCTTAGCCTTTGGCATACGCACCTTTGTCGCGGAAGCCCGTTATATCCCTTCAGGCTCAATGTTACCGACATTACAAATTAACGATCGCCTGATTGTTGATAAAATTAGCTATAACTTCCAAGATCCCCAACGGGGTGATATCGTTGTATTCAGTCCTACGGAAGTCCTTAGTAAACAATATAAAGATGCTTTTATTAAGCGAATTATTGGTTTACCAGGGGATACAGTAGAAGTCAAAAACAACAAAGTTTTTGTCAACAACCAACCCATTAAGGAAGAGTATATCGCGGAACCCCCTCATTATAATTGGGGGCCAGAAACCGTCCCTAAAAATCAATATTTGGTCTTAGGGGATAATCGTAATAATAGTTATGATAGTCACTTTTGGGGATATGTCCCCCGTAAAAATATTATCGGCCGTGCAGTGGTGCGTTTTTGGCCCCCGGAGCGTCTAGGCGAAATTAATCCTTCTCCCCTTTATTCTCCCACTTCTTCGGATACTAAGAATTAATTAATCTGAAGTCCCTCCGTCAGGGGTTAAAACCCCTGCCTCAAAGCTAAATTCCTCTGAATCTGAAGTCCCTCCGTCAGGGGTTAAAACCCCTGCCTCAAAGCTAAATTCCTCTGAAGAGGACTAATAGACTGAGAGGGAAACTACCTGAAACGCTCTGAATTGAGTTTATAATGATGAGGGTTTTAAGGATTTTCGCAGGAGCATCTCAACGTCGTAAATTGGCAGTGGGTTGGCGTAGCCTGTGCGGAGCATCACAACGTCTCGCTCCCTATTAAATTCCTAGGGAGCGAGACGCTCCTCCCACTACAGGTTTTTTTGCTCCTTTGAGATACTCCCATTTTCGCTCTATATCTAATCAGTTATTCAGTCCTCTTCAGAGGACTTTAGCTATTAGACAGGGACTTAAGTCCCTGGCGGTTTTCTTAAGTCCCTGGCGGTTTTCTTTCGGCTTAAGTTGACTTAAAAATCTTCACAACTTTACCCGTTAATTGACTGCCCAACCAAGGGGTATTAAGGGAAAGAGATTTTAAATTTTTCCCCTCCACCGTCCAATTTTTTTGGGGAGAAAATAGGGTTAATTCTGTGGGATTTCCCTCTTGGAGGATTGACTGATTTTGTCCCAAACAATGGGCGGGTTTTGTACTTAACGCCTGCCATAATTCTAACGCGGTTAATTCTCCCGTTTCTACTAATTCATGCCAGAGTAACGGTAAGGCTAATTCTAAACCGATCGCGCCCGGAGGAGCATCGGCAAACGCGACAGTTTTCTCCTCATAAGTATAAGGACAATGATTGATCGCGATCGCGTCAATAATCCCCTCTTTTACCCCTCGAATTAATCCGACACGATCCTGAGAATTACCTAAAGGCGGATCGAGACGTAAACAGGGATCATAATTACTAATCGCCTTAGTTTCTAATAATAAGTGCATCCAAGTTGTACTAGCCGTAATCGGTACTCCTCTCTCTTTGGCTGCTCTAATTAATTCCACACTCCGTGCCGTCGATACCCGCATAATATGAACCGGAGTACCAATAGTTTCTACTATTTCTAATAAAGCCGCTAAAGCCGATGTTTCCGAGTAAGCCGGGTTTCCGGGTAAACCTAAACGAGTCGAATAACCACCCTCTCGCATCACACCATTCGACACTAAAGCGCGATCGCAAGGCCAAAACGCGATCGGTTTATTCAAAGGTTTAATATATTCCAAAACCCTTCGCACAAATAACAAATTATCCAAAGGTAAACCATCAGTAAAACCGATAATATCAGTCTTAGCTAATTCCCCCAACTCCGTCATTTGTTTCCCTTCCACTCCCATCGTCAACGCGCCCCAAAAATAGAGAGAAGTTGACTTTACCTCTGATTTTACCCCCCTTGAAAAAGAAGAATAACCGAGACGTTGATGGAAAAAAGCCAAAGCTCCGGGGTTATCAAGAGGAGGGTTTGTCTTAGGTAAAATCGCAACGCGTGTAAACCCTCCCATACTCGCGGCTTCCATAAGAGAATCTAGGGTTTCTCTTTCTTCATAACCCGGTTCCCCACTATAACTATATAAGTCAATTAAACCCGGTCCTAATACCATTCCATGACAGTCTCGCACAATGGTATCAGTACAACAGTCATTAATGTTATTTTGAATGGTATTGATCATACCATCCACAATTAGGATATCCACGACTTGATCCCTTTGTGAAACGGGATCTAATAGTCGAACTTGTTGCAGTAATTCACTTGACATAATTGAAGGAAGAGGGAAGAAGGAAGAAGGAAGAGGGAAGAAGGAAGAAGGAAGAGGGAAGAAGGAAGAAGGAAGAGGGAAGAGGGAAGAAGGAATAAACCACAAAGGCACAAAGGCACAAAGGAAGAATATGTAGTTGAGGTATGTTCCCCTGGGGTGCGCGTGGAGCAAAAACCAAATTTTCCCAGTCTCGTAGGTGTTGGGTTTCGCACAGCTCAACCCAACCTACCAAGCTTAAAACTATTACCTATTACCTATTACCTATTACCTATTACCTATTACCCATTACCTATTACAATGCACCAGCCGCGGTTTTATCGAGAATACCGCCAGAGAGGTGAGTCGTGATATTCATCGCTTGTAATACAGGCAATCCATCTAATCCTTTCGGATAATCAATTACTGTCACCGCACCGTTACCTTGTTTAAAATTCCAGAAGTTTTCCGGTGGTAATCCAAAAAGATGACAGAGAATAGCTTTATTAATAGCATCATGGGCAACCACTAACCCTACACTTCCGGGTTTTGATGATTTAATAATAGATTGCCAAGTCTCAATAGCGCGTTCCCAGACTTGTTGTAAATTTTCCCCTTCTGGCATTTGTACGGTTTCGGGGAAATTCTTCCACTCTTCTAACATTCCAGGGAAAGATTCTTCTATTTCCCGTTCAAATTTACCTTCCCATAATCCATGACTAATTTCACATAGTCCCTCATGGAATTGTAATTCTACATTAGGGTGATAGTTGAGAATGATTTGCGCGGTTTCCTTCGGACGTAACATGGGAGAAGATACCGCGAAATCAATGGTTACATCCTTGAGAAATTCCGCGGCTTTACTGGCTTGTACCCGTCCATTATCATTAAGAGGAACATCAATTTGGCCTTGAAAACGTTGTTGACGATTCCATTCGGTTTCTCCATGACGGACAAATAAAATGCGTGTCCCCTGATGGTTTTCTCTGAGTGTGGGGAATTTTTCACCGACATGGCTAGTCAGATTCATTGATTCTAATTGTAGAGAATATTTATTATCCTCTTTAGTGGGTGTAAAGTTTAAGACACTCACACCACAATTAGATTGTTGAATCGAATGATAATACGCGGGAGCAATGCCAATGGCTGTGCCCAACAAAGCGCGATTAATACCATTATGGGCAACAATTAAAATAGTTTTCCCCTCGTGATGGGGGAGAATTTCTTGCCAGAATTGTTGGGCACTTTCAAAAATAGATAAAACCGGAAAATACGCGATCGCGACACCTTCTTCTGAAGGTATAGTCATAGAAAACTGATCGGGATGCTCTTGCCAAGTACGATAATCATCAGGGAATTTATCCTTAACATCCTGACGTAACATTCCCGCCCATAAAGGCAAATCAATTTCCATGAGTTTATCATGGACTTGAGGAGTAGGGGAATTAGGGAGACAAGAGTGAATAACTTGGGCTGTTTCTTGAGCCCGTTGTAAGGGACTGCTATAAATAGCATCAAAGGTTAAACCTTCCAACGCGGTACCGACTAACTGGGCGGTACCACGCCCTTCTTCGGTCAAAATTGATTTATCGAGGCGGCCTTGGATGCGACGCTCTTTATTATAGCTGCTTTTGCCGTGACGGACGAGAATAACGCGAGTAGTCAGGGTTGAGTCCTCCCAGGATCAGGTAAGCTTGGCACAAAAAGACTATTGTGCATTTTACCTTAGCATTGACTCTTTTTCGCAAAACTTTACAGAAGAAACCGAGTTTCTGCCATGAATATCGCAGCCCCAATGAAAACAATCTTAATTCGTAGGTTGGGTTGAGCTGTGCGAAACCCAACCTATCGCGACTTAGATAAAAAAGTAGGGAAAAAAGGGCACAAAGCCTTTTCTAGTATTTTTACCCCGAAAAAAGTTAAAGCCTTGTCTTGTATGGGGTTGAGGTGATTTTACCCCGGTTGAGGTATTTTTCTGGCCTAAGCTTGGGTTTCAACCCGATTAACCACGAAAACCTGTCTCAGTCCCCCGATATATTAAGCCCAGCATATTCGTTGGGTTTCGCGATGCTCAACCCAACCTACAAATCGCGAAGGTATTGTTCAAGTATGATCTATAAGATGATGGGCGAAGCGTTGGGTACAAAACCGAAGTTTTTTCTCATAATTTCTTCCCCCAATGGGAAAGAGGGCGAAGCATTGGGTACAAAAACCTCGGTTTTTTCTCATAATTTATCTCCCCAATGCTTCGCCCCTACAGGTGCAAAATCCAAAATACAAAATCCAAAATCGGTAACTGGGATGACATTGAAACGTATAATTTTAGCTATTGTGAGCGCGATCGCGTTTGTATTCCTTATCACTTCTCTTATTAATAGTTGGAAGGAGCCGCAAATCCAAAGTCGTTTAGAACTTTATCAAACGAATTTATTGCTCCATGCCGCGGAATGGAAACATGAAAATAATGCCGATATCAATTTAGTATCAGCCCAAAATGCCTTAATTGGTAAAGATGGCTTTAAGAGCGCGTTAAATCAATATGAAGAGGTGCTGAAATCAACGGAGAGTAATTTAGAAAAATCCGTTAATTCTGCGGTAACGATCCAACTCAAAAAAGTGCGAGAAGAACTCGCGGTAAGACTTGGGATTTTGCAAGTGCAGAATAACCAAGTAAAAACCGCGATCAATACATGGAATAAATTAATCAATTCTGCCACGGAAGCATCAAAAAAAGATACTTCTATTATCACAGCAAAAGTATTAAAAGGTTTATGGAATGAACCCGCAAAACTTTTACCCGATGCCGAATCAATCATTGTCAAAAATTTAGATGGATGGTTTCGCTACCGTGCCTTAACACAATTATATCAATTACAGGAACGTCAAGAGGATTTAGTTTTCTTAAATCAACAGGAACAAAGATTTGGACAATTAGCCCTAGAAAAGTTGTCAATTGTGAGCGGTATCCCTGTTTTTGGTTTTCTTATTGGTGTGGGCTTACTGGTTTTCGCGGGGATACAATGGTTCCTTTTTGGCAGAAAAGGGATGGGGGATGAAAAGGAAAATCGAGTCATTTTGAGCCTTAAGTCTTTTCCGGTTATTCCTTGGGATGGGGAAACAATTTTACAAGTAATGGTGGTGGGATTTTTCTTGGTGGGACAATTTTTTGTTCCCATCGGTTTATCTCTCGTGAATAAATTTGCACATTTTAATCCTTCCACCTTTTCACCCCAAACACAAGCCTTTTATATTCTTGTCCAATATACCCTGATGTCATTAGGGGGTTTAGGGGTGCTTTATCTATCGTTAAAACCATTTTTTCCCTTACCCGAAGGCTTATTTAAAATTAAGTTAGATGGGGGTTGGTTTTTCTGGGGTTTTGGGGGTTATTTTGTGGCACTTCCCTTGGTAATTTTAGTGTCTTTATTGAATCAAAAGTTATGGGATGGAAGGGGGGGAAGTAATCCGATTTTACCGATTGCTTTAGAAAGTCGAGATTCGATCGCGTTGACGGTATTTTTTATTACCGCGTCCATCGCGGCTCCCATATTTGAGGAGATTATCTTTCGTGGTTTTCTCTTACCCTCTCTTACTCGATATGTACCCACCTGGGGCGCGATCGGACTCAGTGGTTTTTTATTCGCGATCGTGCATTTGAATATCTCCGAGGTTATTCCTTTGACAACCTTGGGAATTGTGTTAGGATTTATTTATACGCGATCGGGTAATTTACTCTCATCCATGCTATTACATGGTTTATGGAATAGCGGCACACTTCTCAGTTTATTTATCTTAGGTAGTGGCATGGGTTAAGAAAAACCAAAGAAACCCGGTTTCTTGGGGATGGTTTTTGATAACTAACAACTGACATTAACATTCGTTATCAATTGCTCACCATTCCCCTTGACATTGTGCATAAATATTTATTAGACTAGATTTCAGGAATGAGGCAAGACGCAAATGAATCCTATAGAGAGTCGTCAAGTCGAGGTTAAATTAAATTGGATGCGTTTTCTACCCTACGCGCTCTTTGGCCTCTGCGTGTTTTCCTTAACATCCGTCGCAGAGCTTAATTATTTTTTCCGAGGTTATTTAGTCCTCTTGGAAATTCAAACAGGCATTTTAATAGTCTATTTATTGATGCCTAAAATCAAAAAAATTACGCAAGATGAGCATCACTAATTTCTGACAATATCAAATTTAGGGGAAATTTTATGACAGAAAAAAAAGATAAAACGATCGCGGCAATTATAGCATTTTTCTTGGGTGGTTTCGGCATTCATAAATTTTATCTAGGAGAGAATTTTGCCGGAGTCTTATACTTAATTTTTTCGTGGACTTTTATCCCCAGTATTATCGCAATTTTTGAGTTTCTAGGCTTACTAATGATGTCTAATCAAACTTTTAATGCTAAATATAATCCGGGGCTTTTACCTGAAGGCAATACTCGTAGCGCGAAAGATGTTACGGGCGCGATCGCGGACTTAAAAAAGCTGTATGAAATTGGAGCAATTACCGCGGAAGAATACGAAGAGAAACGTCAAAAATTATTGGGCGAATTGTAAGAGGTAAACCCCATGTTATCAACATCTTCTCTATTAAAGAAAACACCTCAATGGGTTTGGTGGTCATTTTTTCCAGGGTTAGGGGGACTCGCGATCGTGTATGCAGGATTCAAAGCCAAAACACCTCTTTGGATCGCGTGGGGGACTAGCCTTTGTTTACTGTCTTTTGCCTTCAACAATTGGTTAGGTATTTCTTGGGTAATTTTAATAGGCCAAGTAATCCTGGCTTTTTCTCTCAAAAAAGAATATAATGTCAAAATATCCCCCAGAGGCACTCTCATTCCAGAAGATGTAGAAACCGCGAAATTAATTGGCAAAATAAAAGGGACAATAGACATTAACACTTGTTCCAAAAATGATATGGTAAAAGTGTTAGGGTTGCCCATTGTGTATGCCAATAATATCGAATCTCTTCAAAATGAAGGTTATGTTTTAACACATTTAGAAGAATTATCAGAAATAGCAGGTATTCCCGAAAATCAGGTAAAAAGAATAGCCCCATTAATTCATTTTTGCTACGATGATAAACTCGAACCTCATCTCAGTTGGCGACGCATTAATGTTTTGTCGGTGGAAGACTTAATATTATTAGGATTATCCCAAAAAGTCGCGAAAAAAATTGTCTCAGAAAGAAAGAAAAAAGGAGATTATAAATCCGTTATTGAAGTCAAACAACGCACAGGTTTACCCTTTCATTCCTATCGCCAAATTATCTAAACACAAAGGCACAAAGGCACAAAGAAAAGTAAAGAGTAATGGACTGTTTTTCCCAATCTTTCGGAGGGCTAAATTATCTAAACACAAAGGCACAAAGGCACAAAGGCACAAAGAAAAGAAAGATTAAGGGAGTTTTGTTATCTATCTTGGCTTACTTGAGATCAAAGTAATGGAATAATCCCCCTTAGTGTCTTTGTGTCTTTGTGGTTAATTTATCACCAATAGTAAGAGACTTTTCCGAGCTATCTTGACTTACTTGAGCACAAAGTAATGGAAAATTCCCCTTTGTGTCTTTGTGTCTTTGTGGTTAATTCCTCACACACCTTTTTCAAAATGCTATGTCGATCGCGTTCATTTTCAGGTATGATGCCAAGCAGATAAAATCCCGAAAATTATTAACAATTTTATGCAAACCCTAGATTCTACTGCCAATCAATTCTTAGAATCAGTAGCCAAAGAAACAATTACCCTCGATGTCGGTGGAATGAAATGCGCGGGATGTGTACTCGCGGTGGAGCGTCAATTAAAACAAAATACAGGAGTGATTGCCGTTTGCGTTAATTTAGCCACAGAAATCGCAACGATTGAATGCGAAATGGGGAAAGTTAATGCTGACGCGATCGCGCAAAAATTAACCGAAAATGGGTTTCCCACTCAACCCCGTTATCCTGACAGTCAAGAAAACCCCAGTCTGTCAGCAATGGAAAGACAACGGCAAGCTATTCGTCAACAAATTAGACAGTTAATCATAGCCTTAGTTTTAATTATTTTATCAGGGATTGGTCATTTTGTCGGAAATAAAATACCCATTCTCAATAATATCGGATTTCATTGGGGATTGGCAACGATCGCGCTCTTAATACCGGGCAGAGAAATATTAATAGATGGTTGGGGAGGGTTATCGCGTAATTCTCCTAATATGAATACTTTAGTCGGATTAGGTGCTTTAAGTGCCTATAGTGCCAGTGTCATTGCCGTCATATTTCCCCAATTGGGATGGGAATGTTTTTTTGATGAGCCCGTGATGTTATTAGGGTTTATTTTATTAGGCAAAACTCTGGAGCAACAAGCGAAAAATCGTGCGTCGTCTGCCTTATACGCGTTAATTGCTTTACAACCTACTACCGCGAGGTTAATACACGGAAATAATGATAATTTTCCTCTTTCGAGTCAATCGTCATCTCTCCCTAATTCACCCGCGATTGAAATCCCCTGCGATCGCGTGCGAGTGGGAGAATGGTTACAAGTATTACCCGGAGAAAAAATACCTGTCGATGGGGAAATTTGGGAAGGAAAAACTACGGTTAATGAAGCTATGTTAACTGGGGAATCCCATCCCGTCATCAAACAAAAAGGAGATACTGTTTCCGCGGGAACAATTAATCAATCGGGGATGCTTATTTTACGCGCCACTCGTATCGGGAAGGAGACAACTTTGGCGCAAATTGTCAAAATGGTAGAAGACGCGCAAACTCGTAAAGCCCCCATTCAATTTTTGGCCGATTTAGTCGCGGGGGTTTTTGCCTATGGAGTAATGTCAATTTCCGCATTAACCTTCCTGTTTTGGTATTTTCTGGGAAGCCATATTTGGCCAGAAATTTTAATAAGTCATTCCTCAATGGAAATGGGAATGGATATGGGCATGAGCCTCAGACATACTACAGAGTTATCACCGATTTTATTAAGCTTAAAATTAGCCATTTCTGTCTTAGTAATTGCTTGCCCATGTGCCCTAGGGTTAGCCACACCTACCGCGATTTTAGTAGGATCGGGAATAGGCTCCGAAAGAGGTTTATTAATTCGTGGCGGTGATGTTTTAGAGCAAGTTAATCAACTCAATACGGTGATTTTTGATAAAACCGGAACCCTGACAACGGGGACCCCCACCATCACCGATTATTTTTTAGTCACAGAAAATGGGGAATGGTTAGTAAATCATCCCCCCCAAACCGCCTTAATAAGGGGGGAGAATGTCACAGATAAATTATGGGTTGAGCCTAGAGATTTCTCTCATGCTTTGGGGTTATTAAAAATTGCGGCTACGGTGGAGAGTGGTGCATCTCATCCGATCGCGAATGCCATTTGTGAAGACGCGAGAAAATATAATTTATCCTTATTAGAAGCCCATGATTTTTCTACTGAGCCTGGGTTAGGCGCCTCTGCCATTATTGATGGTAAAACTGTCTTAGTTGGTAATCGTCAATGGTTAGCTCAAAATGGTGTGAACCTGAAAAATGAACCGCCGTTTAACGGAGAAGCCAAAACGCTTGTTTATGTAGCATTTGGTGGAGTTTTAATGGGGGGTATCGCTCTTAAAGATACCCTGAGAAATGATGCTAAAGTTACCATCAAACGTTTAAAAGAGATGGGTTTAAGGGTGATGTTATTAACGGGCGATCGCGAGGAAGTAGCCCAAACGATCGCGTCGGAATTAGAACTCGAAGCTAATGATATTTTAGCAGAAATCAAACCCGATGGCAAGGCAGAAACGATTAGAGAATTACAGCAAAAACGCGATCGAGTCGCGATGGTAGGAGATGGTATAAATGATGCCCCCGCCTTAGCCCAAGCGGATGTGGGAATTGCCTTACATGGGGGGACAGATGTCGCGGTAGAAACCGCCAAAATTGTGTTAATGCGAGATAATTTGATGGATGTCGTCCACGCGATCGAATTAGGGCGAGCAACCTTTCATAAAATCCAGCAAAATTTATTTTGGGCATTCTTATATAATACATTAGGAATACCCATTGCCGCGGGATTATTATTACCCCATTTTGGTATTGTTTTAAGTCCCGCGGTGGCGGGTGCATTTATGGCATTTAGCTCCGTTAGTGTAGTCACCAATTCTCTTTTATTACGCCACAGTTTTAAGAATGGGGATTAGGGATTGGGGATTGGGG
>JBEDKD010000267.1:0-7666 GCA_041172365.1 Cyanobacteriota bacterium
GTTGTGGGATTTACTAACGATGGTGATGGAGTCGTCGTCGTGGGATTGACTGACGATGGTGATGGAGTCGTTGTTGTGGGATTTACTAACGATGGTGATGGAGTCGTCGTCGTGGGATTGACTGACGATGGTGATGGAGTCGCAGGGGTGGGAGGGACGATAGAAGTGGGAATATTAACTGTCAAAGTTCCCAAACTGCCCGCCGCCTCAAAATTACCTACGGTGTCACTCACCTGGTTGGGTTGTAACTGTACTGTGTAAATGCCATTATCTGCGGTATCCCAACTGCCGCCTGGGGGAGTGAATGAGTAAGTCGCGGTGACGGGCGTGCCGTTATTTGTGGGCGTGACATTCACTAAAGTTGCCTGTTGGCTGAAGCCATTGGGACCTGTAACGATGATATTGTTACTATTTAAGCTAGTAACATTAACGGCATTATCGTCGGTGTATGTGACAGTGAAGTTGTTGGTAATCCCACCGGCTTCATTGATATTGGTTAAGCTGACAGCCGCGCTCGGAGCAGTGAAGTCCGAACTCCAGGTGTCAGTAGCATTTGTATTCAGAAGGTTGCCAGCGCGATCGGAGATCCCTGAATTAGCCGCGGAGAGGGTGAGTTGGTAGTTGCCATTGGCACTGGTGATGCCAGTTATATTGTCTAAGCTCCAGTTAATATTGTCCTGGGTGTTGAGGGTAGCATCTCCAAGGGAAATGGGTACTCCATTTAGAGTCAGACTTAGATCAGCTTGATCAAAGCCTGTGACAACTTCACTGAAGGTAATGGGAATTGTGTTAACACTGCTGTTACGGGGATTGGGGGTTATTGGGGCAAAGCTGACAGTGGGAGGAGTGGTGTCAGTGACAGTCTTCTCCGTATTTTCCGTGGTTTTGGGTGTGATTGCCATAAAATACGAGTTTTTTATCCATAGTTTCTTGTCAACTTGAATTACCGAGAGAAAAATTATTTTTTTCTTATTATTAAGAAGAAGATAATTTTTCTCTGGCTTTCAAGCTATCTCGATACTATAACTTTAGCTCCCGTTTCTGTGATCACAACCAACCCATTCTTATCAAAACTTAATTAAGTTTAAGTTAATTAAGTTTGATTTGTTGGCGGGAGTTAATCACATCTTGAAAGTAATTTTTGAGTAAATCAGGATCTATGGTAATTACACCATTTTTCCCAAACCAGCGATCAATGATTTCCACGGATTTTGTATCTCCCACTACATAACCTTGCATGAGTTTGACGATCGCGTAGTTGACGCGATCTAAAAAAGCGGAATTATTTTCGGGGACCATACAAGCAATACCTTCGCGTGTATAGGGAGCCTTTGGTACTACTTCCAAAGCATCACGGTTAGGGAGAGTTTGTCGAGTTCCCTCTAAGAGAACACCATCGGAGGCAAAGCCATCAATTTTACCTTCTTGTAAAGCGGCAATACCATCGGGAACTGTTTTAAATGTGACTAATTTTGCTTTGGGTTGTAAAAGTCTGATTGTTTGTTCATTTGTCCCATTTTCTAATACGCCAATTTGCTTACCTGCTAAAGATTCAGGTGTTCCTAAATTACTGCCACGTTTAGCTAATACGCGAGTCCCTGTGACACCATAACTGACAGAAAAATCGACAAAGCGATCGCGATCCCAAGTAAAAGTCACATCCTCACAGACAAGATCGACTTCACGGGTTAAGATTTTAGGAATACGCTGATCGATGTCAAGGGGAACCAGTTGTAAGGTAATTTTACGTCCTAAATCCTGTTCGAGTTGTGCTTTAATTTGATTGATAATATCAATAGAATAACCCACTAATTCACCCTTATCATTGATATAGGAAAGGGGAATAAAATCTGTCCGAGTTCCGGCTGTTAAAACCCCCGTTCTCGCGACTTTTTCCATTACCGTTTCTGCCCAAGCTGCACCAGACAGACTCATGGAAAAAATGACACTCAACGCCGCGATCGCAATTTTTTTAGATAACATGATTTTTCGCCTCACACCACTTACATAAAGTTTTCTTAAGAAAACCTAGTGCATTATATCAAAATTTATGCTATAGTGCCATAAATTTTATAAATAAAAGGAGTAACCGTCTTGACAATTAGCACAAAGACAGGATTAGTCGGCTTTTTTCTAGCGCTCAGTGCCTTAAATATCCCCGTGGCAAATGCCACAGTTAAAACCACAGATAACGCGATCGCCTCTGCCACTATTGAATCACGTTTATCAAGAATTGCAGACACTTTGAGAGAGCGAGAAACCCAATTACCGAAAAAATCGGAAGCCATACAACCTGAAGAATATATCGCAGGAGCATGGGGTAATGGTGGAGGACGTGGTGCATGGGGCAATGGTGGTGGTGGTGGTGCCTGGCGCAATGGTGGTAGCTGGGTTAATGGTTGGCGCGATGGTGGAGCATGGCGTAATTACCGTTAATTACGGCTAACTGTTATTCTAGTAAAAATTTGCGTTGCCAGGGAGCGCAACGCAAATTGTTTTACTCATTTAAAATTAGGTAAAATCCATGAAAAACACAACTTTAAATAGTTCAAATTTTGCACAGAAACAAATTGATATTAGTAAATTTGGTCCAATTAATTTAGTTGTGATTCAGGCGACATCATTTTGTAATCTGAATTGTGATTATTGTTATTTACCCAACCGTCAATTAAAAAATACTCTATCCTTAGATTTGATTGAACCGATATTTGAAAATATATTTACATCTCCCTTTCTGGGAGATGAGTTTACCATTTGTTGGCACGCGGGGGAACCCTTGGCTGCTCCTATTTCTTTTTATCAATCGGCATTTCAGCTAATTGAAGAAACTGATAAAAAATATAATCAGAAAAAAGTAAATTTTTGGCATTCAGTTCAAACCAATGGGACATATATTAATCAAGAATGGTGTGATTTTATTAAAGAAAATCGTATTTGTGTAGGGGTAAGTTTAGACGGACCTCAGTTTATCCATGACAGCCATCGCCAAACCCGTAAAGGTACGGGAAGTCACGCGAGTACAATGCGAGGTATTTCTTTCTTGCAAAAAAATGATATTCCTTTTTATGTGATCGCGGTGGTTACTCAAGATTCCCTTAATTATGCTGATGAAATCTTTAATTTCTTCAGGGAAAATGGTATTAATGATGTGGCATTTAATTTAGAAGAAGTCGAAGGAGTGAATCAATCATCAACATTAGAAGAGGTTGGCACATCGGAAAAATATCGTGCATTTATGGAACGTTTTTGGGAATTAACTTCACAGACAACAAATGGAGAATTTAAACTGAGAGAATTTGAGACTATTTGTAGTTTAATTTATTCTAATTCACGTTTAACTCAAACAGATATGAATAGGCCTTTTGTCTTAGTTAATATTGATTATAAAGGTAATTTTTCGACCTTTGATCCTGAGTTATTATCGGTAAATATTGAACCCTATGGTAATTTTATTTTAGGGAATGTGTTAGAGGATAGTTTTGAGTCAGTTTGTGATACAGAGAAATTCCAGAAAATTTATGGAGATATGCAAAAAGGGATAGAATTATGTAGTCAAAGTTGTGAATATTTTGGAGTTTGTGGGGGAGGTGCGGGCAGTAATAAATATTGGGAAAATGGAACCTTCGCGTGTAGTGAAACAATGGCTTGTCGTTATCGGATTAAAGTGGTAACAGATATAATTTTAGATAAATTAGAAAATTCTCTAGGTTTGGTATAACTTGATTAAATTTCGGTTAATTATTAGATAATATATAGCATTTTTCAATAAGAGGTAAATGTGGTACGGGCTAAACCCCATCACAGGCAAGATACCTGTGCCACAAGTTTTACTTCTGAAATGGAAACACTATATAGGAAGGAAAATGTGTTGTTAGGAATAGTTAACAATTAACTATTAAGCTTCCTTCTTCGGGAGCATCTCAAAGAAGCAAAAAAAACTGTAGTGGCTTGGCGTTGGCGTAGCCCGTGTGCGGAGCGACTCAGCCTGTGCGGAGCATCAGAGCGTCTCACGAAGGCGGGATCAGGCTAGGGAGCGAGATGCTCCCACTACCAATTCACAAAAATGAGCTCCTTCTTCCCTCTTTCCTCTTTCCTCTTCCTTCTTCCCTCTTCCTTCTTCCCTCTTCCTTCTTCCTTCTTCCTTCTTCCCTCTTCCTTCTTCCTTCATTTACCCCGATCGCGTTTCAGTTGTTCCCGTTCGATCGCGTCAAATAAGGCACGAAAATTACCCTCACCAAAACCTTGTGCAATTTTACCATTTTTCCTATTAATACGACGCTCAATAAATTCTAAAAAGAAAGTGGGTTTATCAAAAATAGGCTGGGTGAAAATTTGTAATAAAAAGCCTTCATCTCCATCGCTTTTACGATCTAATAAAATCTGATATTTTTCTAATAATTGCCATTGCTCAGGGGAGAAAAGATGCTCCCATTTTTGCCGTAATTGATGATAATACACGGGGGGAACCGATAAAAAAGATACCCGCGATCGCGAAGCCTCTGCGAAGGAGAATCGGGTTTTGCCCACAACCTCAATAATATCATTAGTTTGTAAAGCAATATGTTGAATACCCGCACCACGATTAAACTCTAAAAACTCTTGAATTTGAGAGTTAGGCGAAACTGGTTCATTAATGGGTAATTGGACATTATGATCAGGGGAAACCATGACGATACTAGATAATCCTGAGATATCTGTTTGAATAGAAAAAGATTGACTAGGTTGTAAATTAAAGGTATTTTTATACCAATTAACAGCTTGAGATAAATCCCCTTTGGCAACATTTAAAACAACATGATCAATTTTAGTAAAATAGTTGGGGGAATTGGTAATTGGTAATTGGTAATCGGGATAGAGGACAAAATTAATCTTGAGAATACATGACAAAACATCTATTACATCTTCCCCCCTTATTAAGGGTAAGGGAGAATCATTCGTTATTAAGGGTAGTAAGGGAGAATCATTCGTTACTAAATTATGCTCTATTAATGTATGGGTTAAATCACCCCATCCTCTAATTTTTGCCCATTTGAAACTCCCAGATACTTCTTGAAGGGGTTGTTCAATTTTAGCACCCGCGAGAATAGCTTGCTCCAGAGTTAATTCAAGATTATCTACTAAAAACGCGACATCTGCTACCCCCGAAGGATGATTATTTAACCAATCAGCCACAGGATTTTTGTGCGTTAAGGGTGATGAGAAAATAAAATATATTTCACCACTTTTGAGGATTTCTGTATAAGCGCGATCGTCTGCATTCGTCGCGATTTTTTTAAACCCCAAATTGTGGCTAAACCAATCACTTAAGGTTTGGGCATTCTCAACGTAAAAATGAACGTGATGAAATTTCATCTTAGGTAATGGGTAATAGGTAATGGGTAATAGGTAATAGGTAATTGCTAATGGGTAATAGGTAATAGGTAGTAGAGAAGAATAAAAAGGAATCTGTTTTGCTTCTAACATCATCTCTTACCTATTTATCGGACCTATTATCTATTAAAAGAATAAATGACTATCTGGTTGAATATTAATCTCCATTGGCACGGCTTGTGGTGGTGCAGAAAGAGCAAACATAATAGCATCAGCCGCGGTTTCAGGACTCAACATTTTACTCCGATCAACCTTTAAACTAACCTGATCCCAAAAGGGAGTATCTACACCCCCAAAATAAAATAATGTCATCTTAATTTTATAACGTTTTAACTCCTCCGCGAGACACTTACTAAAACCAACTACTCCAAATTTCGAGGCACTATAAGCACTAGCCATTGTCATAGAATGTTTGCCTAAAATTCCGACAATATTACAAATATGACCCGATTGGCGTTCTTTCATTATATTCGCGGCGGCTTGACAAGTGTAGAAAGATCCCTTTAAATTTAAGTTCAACATCGCGTCTAAATCGGCGGATTCTATCTTATTCCACTGTTTTAAAATCCCAGCACCCGCGGCATTAATTAAAACGTCAATTTGACCAAAATTAGTGACAACTTTTTGCATCAGATTCTCCACCTGTTGCTGATCAGTAATATCAGTGGGAACTGATAAAACCTCTGTTGGTAATTGTGTCGCGATCGCGTCTAAACGACTGCTATTTCTCCCAACTAAAACTAGATTGGCTCCGGTTTGGGCGAGTTTATGGGAGATGGCGCTACCGATACCGCCACTCGCACCCACAACAACGATTACTTTATTTGACATTGAGGCTGTTTACATTTCTTTACATTTTTTATTATAGAAGATAATTGAGAAATGGGGGAGAGCGCGATCGCGCTGTTTGAGAAACCGGGTTTGCCGAGTAAATGTTGCCTAAAACCAAGAGGCTCAAGTGAGAAACCCGGTTTCTTTGATTCCACGCGATCGCGCTGTTTGAGAAACCGGGTTTCTTTAGTAAATGTTGCCTAAAATCAAGAGGCTCAAGTGAGAAACCCGGTTTCTTTGATTCCACAGAATATCAAAGCGATCGCGCATTTCTTGACAGCTTTTTATCTGCTGTTAAACATAAGAGCGCTGCCTGCATTCATTAGAAGAGATTAATCACCTTTGCCTTGGCTTTTAAACTCATCGAATACAGCGCGATCGCGCTCCATGAGGTACAGTAAAATGCTTTGTAAGTCTTTCAGCCGTTATCACTGTATCTTGCTCAACAGAGAATCGCGATATTTAACCAACTACCATCTTATTGAGTATAGTGAAAATCTCGCTTATCCAAGATACGTTTAGCTTCATTGTGCAGAAATTTATTCCTCATTAATCATAATGATATTTACACGAAAGAATAATTAATAAATCTTCTTCAACCTTATAAACCAATCTATCTTCATCTGTAATTCGCCTTCACCAGTAACCTTGTAATTCATATTTTAATGGTTCTGGTTTCCCTATTCCTGAAAAGGATTCTCTTTGGATATCTTTGATCAGTTCTAGTATTTTTTTGAAAACCTTTTTATCTTCTGTTGCCCATTTGCCTAATTGTTCAAAGGCTTCTGGTTCAAATGCTACTTTTTTCATATTCATCTAAATCAACATAAATTAAGTTTCCTTTTTCGACATTTTCTATGGCTTGTAGGAGATGTTTTTTGTTAGCTGTTGATTGTAACAGATAGGTGGTTTCAGCTTCTTCAATTACCTGATCAACCAACACAATCACTTCGATAACTGTTCCTTCTGGTAACTCAGTTGTGGGTAGTTCAATCTTGCCATTTTTGCCAACAGTTGACTTTTGTTTAATTCCAGTGAGCATAATTCCTGCTTATTTCCTTCTTTATCTTAATCATACTAGCATGGTTTAACTTTGTGGTAATGTCCGATATAGAAGTGATCAGGCTCTTGGCTCGCGTTCACCCAGTCCCGGTTTCTCGCACTCCAATTGGCGTTGCACATTCGTGGAATGCTCCGGTGGTAGGGGCTGTACCCCAGTGCCAGTGGTGTCAACTTAAGGTCAAATTCTGAGTCCGTCAGGGGTTAAAACCCCTGCCTAAAAGCTTAAGTCCTCTAAAGAGGACTAAATCTAAATGCAGAAGTCAGGCAACAGGCAACAGGCAATAGGCAACAGGGGGAGAAATTGATGATTTCTTAATAATAATTTATTCTTTTTTGAGTTTCGCTCTAGGTCTATGTAACAAATTTTTTCTTAGTCCTCTTCAGAGGACTTCAGCTATTAGAC
>JBEDKD010000268.1:0-23552 GCA_041172365.1 Cyanobacteriota bacterium
AGAAATTATGTTAGGTACTGTCACCGTAAAAAAATTTACTATTGATGAATATGAGCAGTTAGGAAAACTGGGTTTCTTTGAGCGCGATCGGGTGGAGTTAATTCGTGGAGAAATTATCAAAATGGTAGCTAAAGGGACTTTTCATTCTGTTTGTAATTCTCTTTTAATTGAGGAGTTAATTTTACTGATTAATAAACGGGCTAGTGTGCGCTCACAAGAACCCATTATTTTACCCTCGGATAGTGAACCAGAACCCGATGTAGTGATTGCCAAAAAGCGGTCAGATAATTATTCCTTATCTCATCCTCAAGCCGCGGATATTTTGCTCATCATAGAAGTTTCTGATTCGACTTTGAATTATGCTCAGAAGACGAAATTATCTCTTTATGCAGAACATGAAATTTCTCATTACTGGATTTTCAATTTGGTAGATAATTTATGGGAAATGTATAGCGAACCCTATCAAAATAATCAAGGTAATTTTGGGTATCGTTTCAAAGGGATCGCGTTACCAAATGAAACAGTATCTCTTCCCGGTTTTCCAGATTTATCCTTAGATTTATCTCAAGTGTTTCCTCAGCAAAATTAAAAGAAGAGAAACCGATTTTTTTCCCAGGATAAACCCGGTTTATTTTCTGGGAGTGTGTAACTCTTCTTATTTCCATTTGCTATTTATGCTATAGTGCGTCTAAATGATTTGTACAATTAAGGTAGGGGCAATCCCCCCGTGGTTGCCCCGATTGATGAGGGGTAGGCACAAGAGCGCTACCCCTACAAATCTCTATGAATGATTTAGACTTGCTATATAATCAAAATACTAATCCATTAAATCCATTACTCATTCATTAATAAGGACAGGATGATTATGATAACAAATACTCTGAGTCCACCGGAAGAAAAGGTTTCTTTATCGGGTATCAGTTGGGAAACCTATCAAACCTTACTAACAGAATTAAGTAACCGCAATTTACGCTTAATCTATTATCATGGGAATTTACAAATTATGGTTCCATCACCTGAACATGAAATTTATAAAGAAGTATTAGGTCGATTTGTGGAAACCCTTGCCGAAGAATTAGATATCAAAATTTATCCTCTGGGTTCAACAACTTTAAAACGACCCAAACTCAGTGGTGCAGAGCCCGATAAATGTTTTTATATTCAAAATTTAAACGCGGTTAAGGGGAAAAAACGCATTGATACTCAGCAAGATCCACCACCGGATTTAGTGGTAGAAATAGATATTACCAGTTTTTCCGATAATAGCTTAGAAGTCTATCGGGATCTGCAAATTCCTGAAGTCTGGATTTATAATGGTAAAAGTTTGAAAATTAATCTTCTCCAAAATCAAGAATATATCATTTCTGAGCAGAGTTTAGCTTTTCCCAATTTACCCATTTTGGAGATTACTCAATTTTTAGAACAATCCATGACAAGGGATTATTTAGATTTAGTAAAAGCCTTTCGTTGTTGGGTGAAAAGTCAAATTTCCCCATAATTCATGACGTAATGAGAAACCGGGTTTCTTCACAAATCCCGTCATTGGGGCGAAGAGTCTCCGGTAAGAAACCTGGTTTCTTTGCTTTAAAGTTATGACGAACAATGACCGTTTTATGGTAGATTAGAGATAAAGGATAGCGAAAAATTACGATTTTTCGGTGGAAAAAACCCAATTATTACATCAATATGCGATCGCTGGAATCTCAAAACCAATACCCCGACTGTTTGTGGATGCAAATGGAATCTATTCCAGTTGACTCCAGTGAAACTGATCAGAAACGCCTCGATATCCACTTGAGTCTAAACTTTAATGAACAATGGGAACCCCTATTAGGAGGAAGAGTTAAATATGGGTTACAAAGTGGTACTTTGAAACTCAACTTAGAAAACTGTGAAATATCCTTAACTTCTAGTCAGTTAAAGGGAAGTTTTAATCTATCTGATCCCAGTGTGGAAGAAAAATTAAAGTTTCTCAATTTATCAGAAAAACCAACGCCTATTTCCTTAACTTCCTGTGAAGTTTATCCCCAAATCAGTGAGGAGAATTTTTCCTGGTTATTTGAAGTAAAAACGGGAGAGTCTGTCTTAAGAGGTTTCTTGAAAAATACTCAATTAGGAACCCTGAAACTTTTGGATAATTCCTGGGGACTTAGCTCAACATTTGAAGTGACTGCACCGGATATTCATTTAACGGATGCAGAGGGATTATGGCGACATGATATTATCCCCAATAAACACGCGATTTTAGAACGAGTAATTGTTTCTTATCTCTTAGAAACTAAATTAAAACCCTATCTCAGTTACAGTCAATTAAGCAGTGATAACTTTTCTTTTTCCTCTCCTATTCCTACAATTTCTTCACAGAAGGAATCTTCTTTAAAAGATATTATGGAGAAGATTTTACAGGCAAACAGCCATGATTTTATCGAATTAGCTACTTTAGCGAATCTCAATTATCGGGTAGATTTTTCGGGGGGGGTTTTACGGGGAACTGAGTTAAGAGGGATTGATTTTACGGGTGCAAATTTGAGTCGCGCTAACTTACGTGGGGCTAATTTATGTGATGCTGATTTAAGTGAGGCTAATCTTTGTCATGCCAAATTAGGTGGTGCTGATTTAAGTGGTGCTTTCTTAGGGGATGCTGATTTAAGTTATGCTGATTTTCATCGGGCAAGTTTAGCATTAACTAATTTAAGTTGTGCTAATCTTAAAGGTGCTAATCTCCATGAGGTTAACTTGGTTAATGCTAATTTACATGGTGCTTTGGTTGAAGGTGCAAAATTTGGCAAAAATTCTGGTATTCCTGAAGAGGTGAAGCATCATTTAATTGAAAAAGGTGCAATTTTTGAGGGGTAATCTGGAGAGATTGAGGGAAGGTTCGATCGCGCTCGATCCTTCCCTCAAAAAAAACCCTAGTTTGAGATGGTTATTGAGAGACGCGATCGGACTCTGACTAGGGAGCATCTCATTTTGGCAAATATATTCGTAGCAGCTAAAGAGGGCGAAGCATTCTGGTATATAGGTTATTAGTTATAATTTGATATTTACTGCCAGAATGCTTCTCCCCTACTACATTTTAGCTGTTTTGGTGGTAATATCAATTAATTCAACTTTGCCAGAATTACTTAAAGAGCTTAAAGGGGGTTGAATTCCATCGACATTACCGACAACTAATGTTACCAGTTGTTCGGGTTTCAAATACTTTTGCGCGACTCGTTGCACATCGGCAATTGTAGTGGCTTCAACTTGATGGCGATATTGAAAGATAAAGTCCTCTGGATAACCATAATAATTATAAGTCATCACACGAGTTAAAGTTTGAGCCGGATCTTCAAATTTGAAGATAAATGAATTAAGAGTTGATTCTTTCGCAAAGGCTAATTCTTCAGAAGTAATCGGCTCTTTTTGCATTCGTTCAATTTCTTGACGGATGGCTTTAATAAAGGGAACTGTGGCATCCGATCGCGTTTCTCCGCCCGCGATAAATAGCCCCGGATAATCATAACGAGCACTCCAGACACCATAGACGCTATAAGCTAAACCTTGACGACTACGAATATTATTAAATAACCGTCCGCCAAAACTATTTAAGACATCATTGAGGACACTTAATGCCGGATAATCAGGACTGTTTAATAGTCCTCCTAAATGTCCCATGAGTATAGAACTTTGATTTAATTGAGGCTGTTTTACGGCAAAAACACCGCCTTCATGGGCGGGTGATACACTGGGAAGCGTGGGCATTTCTGCTTTTGTTGAGGGTTGCCAATTGCCAAATTTTTGTTCGATTATTGAGCGCATTTTGGCAGTATCAAAGTCGCCAACTATTCCCAAAATAGTGGTTTTGGGATGAATATATTTCTCGTAAAAATTGACCAAATCTTGACGAGATATATTCTTGAGAGTATCATTTTCCACCGTGCGAGCATAGGGACTATTATTCCCATAAATTAACTTTTTAAATTCACGACTCGCGACTTTGCTAGGATCATCATTACGACGGGCGATCGCGCCGGAGGTTTGTTTCTTGGCTAATTCTAGTTTTTCGGGTGCAAAAACCGGTTCTTGAATAACTTCGGCAAATAAACCAAAAACCGGCTCTAAATCCTGTGTTAAAGTGCTGAAAGTCGCGGTGCCGACTGTTTCCTGAATATCGGTTTCAACAGAGGCGGCTCTTTCTTCTAATAAACGATTTAATTCATCGGGAGAATGGTGACGAGTGCCTCCAGTTCGCATTATATCTCCCGTTAAACTCGCGAGTCCGACTTGGGAAGAGGGTTCGACGCGATCGCCGGTACGAAAGAGTGCTTTTCCACTAATAAGAGGTAATTCCCGATCTTCCATTAAATACACTTCCATGCCGTTTTTTAAGGTAAAACGAGTGTATTTAGGGATTTGTAATTCAGGGAGTGGGGGAAATTTTAATTGATCAAAATCTTTGGCATCGGCGGCCAAAGATGATGATAAATTAAAAATTAACAAACAGGCAGTAAATGTGCTTAGTGATACTAGAAATAATCTAGTTTTTTTGAGGAAATGTGTAAATCGTTTCATTGGCTCTCTTAGGAATTACGAATTAGGGATTGGGAATTAGGGATTAGGGATTAGGGATTGGGAATTAGGGATTGGGAATTAGGGATTGGGAATTAGGGATTAGGGATTGGGAATTAGGTATTGGGGATTAGGTATTGGGGATTGGGGATTAGGTATTGGGGATTAGGTATTGGGGATTGGGGATTAGGTATTAGGTATTAGATATTAGGTATTAGGTATTAGGTATTAGGTATTAGGTATTGAGGAATCGAAAATAGGGAAGTTTCCTTCTTCCTTCTTCCTTCTTCCTTCTTCCTTCTTCCTTCTTCCTTCTTCCTTCTTCCTTCTTCCTTCTTCCTTCTTCCTTCTTCTTCCTTCCTCCTTCTTCCTTCTTCCTTCTTCCTTCCTCCTTCCTCCTTCTTCCTTCTTCCTTCTTCCTTCTTCCTTCTTGATCACTTAGATAAAAGTTTGCCAACGGTGCGATTTTCGGGTTTAAGAGTGGTATTGGCGACTCGTTGAATATCAGCAGCCGTCACCGCGTCAATTGCTTCTAATTCCGTAAACAAATTTTTCCAAGAACCGGTTTTAACGTCATATTCAGCTAATAACTGCGCCATGCCCATATTAGAATTAAGAGCTCGTAATAACCCAGCACGTGCTTGAGTTTTCACCCGCTCTAACTCCTGAATCGAAACTGGTTCCTTTTTGATCCGTTCAATTTCTTTGTTTAACGCGATCGCTAATTCATCAAGGGTATGATTAGGGGCATTCATCGCGTAAAATAAAAGAACATTAGGATATTTTTCACCCGGATAACCATTAGCTCCTTCGGCAACTAACGCGAGTTCTTGTTCCTCGACTAAAGACTTATAAAGACGAGAGGTGCGGCCATCACTGAGAATGCTGACTAATAACTCATAAACAACATTATCAGGATGATTCATGGGAGGGCGATGATAGCCTTCTAAATACCAAGGTTGAGACTGTAAAGTTAAGGTGACTTCTTTGGGTTCTGTTTGAGGTGGTTCTATAGTGTTTAATTGAGGTGGTTTTGGTTGTTTGGGATAACGACCAAAATAAATCTCTGCTAACCGTTTTACTTCTTCTGGTTTGACATCGCCAACAACCACGGCTGTTAAATTACTGGGAACATAATAAGTTTTAAAGAAATCCTCAACATTTTTCCGCGTGATTCGGGCAATATCTTGAGTATAACCAATGACGGGACGATGATAGGGATGCACCGAAAATGCTTTCTCTAAAAAGGCCTCAATCATTTGACCAATGGGTGAGTTTTCGGTTCGCATTCGACGTTCTTCTAAAATCACCTGTTTTTCTTTATAAAATTCTCGAAAGACAGGATTGAGAAAACGTGAGGATTCTAAAGACATCCACAATTCTAATTTATTGGCGGGGAAACTGTAGAAATAAACGGTGGAATCGGCAGAAGTCGCGGCATTTAAGCCTACGCCTCCGGCTTGTTCAATTATTTTGCCAAATTCATTTTGTTTGACATACTGAGAGGCTTCGGTTTCGATTTGCTCGAATTGTTTTTTGAGGTTAGCCACTTCCTCGGTTTTTCCCTGAGTTTTTGCGGCTTGAATTTGATCAAATAATTGATCTTCTTTGGCTAAAAGTGGTTTTTCCGCTTGATAATTCTTTGTCCCTATTTTGGGAGTGCCTTTAAAGGCTAAATGTTCTAAATAATGGGCGACTCCTGTTTGCCCATCGGGTTCATTTACGCCGCCGACATCTGCATAAATATAAAAGGAGACTACGGGGGCTCTGGGGCGTTCAAGGACGATAAATTTCATGCCATTATTGAGTCGAAATTCTGTCACTTGACGGATTACTCGATCTAAATAGGGCTGAATATTGCTGGCTCTACTGAGAAGATTGGGAGAGATGGGATTTTCACGGGCCCACACCAAATGGGGCGACATTCCCCACCAGAGGGAAATCGTTAATAGGAGAGTCGCGATCGCTCTCTGGTATATCTTACATCGAGATTGTTTCCACGATGTCATAAAGTTAAGCCAAGTTGGAATCATAAAAAAGAGCGCTGTGATCACCACGAAACAAACTCACTTGAGTTAATAGTAATTCAGTATATTCCTTTTGTGAAGCTTTGTAAATGATAAAGACTTGTAAAAGTTCGGAGATCGCGCCTATCGGAGATGATATGCTGAGGATATCGAAAAGAAGGTGGCGGGCTAATCGCGATCGCGCTTTGAGTCTTTACTTCCTTACTTCCTTGGAAAAAGGGACTGAAGACTTGGCTCTGGGGAAATAGGGAATAATTAACCGTTAATAATTTCATCCGTTACCTACCTTTATCATCCGTTGCTTTCCCTTCTTCCTTCTTCCTTATGACCTTATTTTGGATGTGAAACTATGAGAATTTTTCATCAAGCTCCCCCGTCTGAAACTGAGACAAAAAAACGAATTTTAGACGCGGCACAAAAGTTATTTGCACGGAAGGGATATGAGGGAACAACGACTCGCGAGCTGGCTCACGAAGCTGGGGTGGCGGAGGGTACAATTTTTCGTCATTTTCCTAATAAAAAGGCGATTTTGGTGGAAGTAGCTACCGCGGGATGGGTGGAACTTCTCACGGATTTGTTAACAGAATTAAGTGAGATGGGAAGTTATAAAGCTGTGGCTCAAGTGATGCGTCACAGAATGTTAAATTTCCGGGCTAATTCTGATATGATGCGGGTTTGTTTTTTGGAGGCGCAATTTCATCCTGATTTACGCGATCGGATTCAATCGGAAGTGATTGGTAAAATGACGGATGTCGCGGAAGCTTTTTTCCAAACCGCGATGGATAAGGGGGTTTATCGTAAGATTAATCCCAAAATTGTCGCCCAGGTGTTTTTAGGGATGTTTGTGATCGCGGGTTTTAGTGATAATACATTATTAGAACCGAACGCGTCGCCTCAAACTTTGTTAGAAATGGCGGAGGGAATAGCCGATATTTTCTTAAATGGTGTTTTAATTAAGGAGGAATCTTGAGGAAAAAGGAGAAAACCTTATGACAACGATTCTCCCTTACTTAACAGGGATTTATATTTATCCGATTAAGTCTCTCGATCGCGTTTCTCTTTCCCAAGTCAAAATTCACAAAAGTGGTGCATTAGAGCGCGATCGTTGTTGGGCGTTATTCGATGAAAAAGGAAATTTTGTTAATGGGAAAAATCACGCGAAAATCCATAAGATTCGCTCATGGTTTGATCTGCAAAGGGGAAAAGTAACTCTAAAACTTCATGGAAATGATGAAGAAGTCACCTTTGATATAGATCAAGAGAGAACTTTACTCGAAAAATGGTTTAGTGATTATTTTAACTCGGCCGTGAAAATTGCCGAAAATGCCCTATTAGGGTTTCCTGATGATCTGGACTCTCCGGGGCCTACGGTGATCAGTACAGCCACCTTAGAAATGATTTCCGGTTGGTTTGAGGGGTTAAACATAGAAGACTTACGCTTACGGTTTCGGGCTAATTTAGAAATAGGAGGAGTACCCCCTTTTTGGGAAGATCAATTATTTACAGAAGCCGATAAAATCGTGAAATTTAAAATCGGGAATATTCTATTTGAAGGAGTCAACCCCTGTCAAAGATGTATTGTCCCCACCAGAGACGCGAACACCAGTGAAATTTATCCTAATTTTACCAAGATTTTCGTCAAAAAACGACAAGAATTATTACCCCCTTGGACAACGCGATCGCGTTTTAATCACTTTTATCGAGTCAGTGTAAATACCCGCGTCCCTGAGTCAGAAGCAGGTAAAATTTTACAAATAGGAGATGAGGTTAAGATAATAGGTAATGGGTAATAGGTAATGGGTAATAGGTAATAAGTAATGGGTAATAGGTAATGGGCAAGAAGAGAAGAGATGAATCACCAAAGAGGGGGCGTATTGGTATCTTCACAATATCACCTGAATACAGGTGAAAAAGCCCCTACTATTTTATTCTTTCTTTGTGCCCTAATCGACCTTTGTTGTTCATTAAACAAAATCAAAAATAATGTCTGATCACAACCTAGAAAATATTTATAACTTTCTCCAACTTTCTGATAAAATTGGAACCTCTGGACAACCGAAATGGGAAGATTTTTATTCCCTCAAATCCCTGGGTTATGAAATTATCATAAATCTCGCGTTATCCCATTCTCAAAATGCTTTAAATGATGAACAAAAAATTGTGGAAATTTTAGGGATGACTTATGTGCATATTCCCGTAGTTTGGGAAGAACCTACATTATATGATTTTCACAAATTTTGTCAAGTTATGCAAGATAATTCTCAGAAAAAAGTGTGGGTGCATTGCGTGGCAAATATGAGAGTTTCTGCCTTTATGTATTTATATCGCATAGTGGGGCTTCGCGTCTCTGAAACAGAAGCCAAAAAAGATTTAGAAAAAATCTGGAAACCTAATGAAACCTGGCAAAAATTTATCGAGAAAGTTCTCAACGATTCCCCCAAAACTTAGTCTTGTGAAGCCCTTGCAACCTATTTCTTAGAGAAACCTGGTTTCTCTGAGAAATATAAGCTATAGCAAGTCTAAATCATTCATACAGATTTGTAGGGGTAGCGCCCCCGTGCCTACCCCTTGCCCCCCGCCAACGGGGGGGGATGAACAATCGGGGCAACCACGGGGGGATTGCCCCTACAAACATATTACAATTGAAATAGGATTGCTATATAATCCAAGATTAAAACCTAAAGACACTTAAGAAAATGATACCACTTGTCAATAATAACCCATCTCTGGGAACCGCTTTACGTCAACGTCGAGAAAAGTTAGCCAAATTAATTCAATTTCCCGTTATTTTATGGGCAGGGCGTAGTATTTCCCGTAATTATCCAGCTTTACAATATCCCTTTCGGGCGAGTAGTCATTTTCTTTATTTTGCTGGTTTACCCTTAGAAAATGCCGCGATCCGTCTCGAATCTGGTAAGTTAGAATTATTCATGGATGACGCGTCTCCTAGTAATACTCTTTGGTATGGTGAAACGCCAAAACGGGATGAAATTGCCCAATTTATCGGTGCTGATGGGGCTTTTCCTTTAGATGAATTACCCGATCGCGCTCAAGATGCCGCGACAATTTCTGTCCTAGATTATCTGGTGACACAACAACAATATACCATTCTCGAACGCGATCTTTTTCCCTCAAATGCACCCGATGGAATAGACTTAGAATTAACCAAAGCCATTATTAGTTTACGTCTCACCCATGACGACGCGGCATTAAGGGAATTACGGCAAGCTGCAACCGTCACCGTAGCCGCCCATAAAGCGGGAATGAAGGCAACAAAAACGGCGAAATTAGAAGCCGAAGTAAGAGCCGCGATGGAGAGTGTTATTATCTCCCATAATATGACTTGTGCTTATCCCAGTATTGTCACCGTTAATGGGGAAATTTTGCATAATGAACAATATCATCATCCCCTTAATAAAGGTGATTTATTGTTAGCGGATGTCGGTGCAGAAACTTCAATGGGATGGGCGGCAGATATCACACGAACTTGGCCTGTTTCCGGGGTATTTTCTCCCACACAACGGGAAATTTATAATCTGGTTTTGGCCGCCCATGATAGTTGTATTGAAAAGATAAAGGCGGGCGTTGAATATCAGGATATTCATTTATTAGGCGCGAAGGTTTTAGCGGAAGGATTAGTAAATTTAGGTATTTTAAAAGGAGAACCCGATGAATTAGTAGAAAATGATGCTCACGCGTTATTTTTCCCTCATGGAATCGGGCATTTAGTGGGGTTAGATGTTCACGATATGGAAGATTTAGGAGATTTAGCAGGGTATGAAGAGGGGCGAGGGAGGAGTGAACGATTTGGCTTAGGTTATTTACGGTTAAATCGTGTGTTAAAACCCGGAATGTTAGTGACGATTGAACCCGGATTTTATCAAGTTCCCGCGATTTTGAATAACCCAGAAAATCGGCAAAAATATGAGGGTGTAGTGAATTGGGAAATGTTAGAAAAGTTTGCCGATGTGCGGGGGATTCGGATTGAGGATGATGTTTTAGTGACGGAAAATGGTGCGGAAGTGTTAACGGCAGAATTGCCTAATAAAGTCGATGAAATTGAGGCGTTAGTGAGGAGATAAGACGGAACGCGGGGAGCCATAGGCTCCCACTGCATTTTTTTGCTGATGTGGGATGCTCCCAGAAATCTTATGATAAGATTAAAATCGAGAAAAATGGCAATATAGGAAAGGAGGAAAGAAAAATCGTACACAAGTTCTCAGGTCAGAAAGTTTCTGACATCCTCAAAAGTAAAAAGGGGAGTATTAAACAAGCACAACTTCCTGAATTTTCTCCCAGTTGGGATGAGTTTAGTGAAATGACATGGGAGCAAATAGAACATGGGGTAGAAGCCAATATACCTGGCTTTAAAGTTGTTCGTAAATTGTTGAGTGATAGGAGATTTGATAAATGAAAATAAATATTTTTGACAAATTCATGTTTTTCTTACAAACCCTAGAACAACAGAAACTTAGTTATACGTTAGATCATTCTCGTGATGAAGCTATTATGGTAATTGTCGCTGTACCTGGGGAACGATGGGAAGTTGAATTTTTGAGTGATGGCTCCGTGGAGGTTGAGAGGTTTATTAGTAATGGAGAAATTGCCGGAGAAAATGCTCTTGATGAGTTATTTTCTCGGTATTCAGAAACTAGCGATCGCGCTTCTGAATTATCTCAAAATTATGATGTTGTAACAATGAGAAGATAAGTCTATTATTTATTGAACCACAAAGGCCGATTAGGACACAAAGAAAGAGAAAAGAAAGCGCGATGGCCCTCCGGGCTGCCCGTAGCGCGATCGCGTGTTTAGCCGAGATTATGTATGCACTAATAATTTTGCTTGATGATGGGGGGCCGGTGCGCCGCGTAATAACCCTTCTGTGCTGATATCTTCATCAATTTCTTCCCAGTGAATACCATAACCGCCGCCACATATTTCATAAGCTTGTAACTGTTCGGAAGTAGCTTTTAATAAACGGGGATACCAAGCTAAGGGAACGGTTATTGTGCGTCCATCCATGAGTTCAACACTCAAGGTATCTTCATCAAATTTTACGTTTTTTACTCGTTCATCAGCTTGAGGTGCCAAAATACCCATACCAGGCCTCCAAAAATTTTTGTTGATTAGCTTCGATAATTAATTGTATTTTTCTCAATTCTTTTGCACTAAATCCTATATTACTCGCGAGGCAGACAGGAGATAACCAAAACTTAGCTGATTGATTATCTCTGTCAACATGAATATGGGGGGGTTCATTGGGTTCATGGCTATAAACATAAAAATGTGACAAGTTTTGTCGGTGTCTGTACCCTTTGCTGTTGTCTCAAGGTCCTTAAATCATGGTTGGCGCGATCGTGTTTCCACAATAACACAAAAGTTATTCAGTAGGTTGTCATAATTCAACCTACAGTCGAGATTATTTAATCTTTTGACTATAGGTTAAAGGCAATTTTTGTTCTTGAGAAATCCCAGGAAATTGGGGACTTAAATTAATAGACATTGTTTTGCCATCAGGGGAAACTTCATACACCCATTTAACCCCTGGACAAATTGACGAATACATAGGTTTGAGAGACGGAGGAAATGAGCCATTTTTGGCAGCCATTTCCTTCACTTCGAGAACTTTTTGGGTTAATTCTAAATTTAACATTCCTCGACCCCCTTTCACCCACTGACTCATCCAACTAGCTACCCAATCTACATCTTTCTGAATGTTTAATTTCTTCAAAAAAGCATCTTTATTAAAAGTGCAAACATTTTCTTGGGGCAGTTGTTGATAAATTTTATGCTGGCTTTCAATATTATTAATAGCAAACCAACTCAGATAATTTTGACGTAAACTCTCCGACCACTGCTCAAAACCTACCGATTTTACAGAAGTATTAAAAAGGGAAAAATCATCTCCAAAAAATTCTTTATAATCAAAATCACGCGATTGATTTTTCAGGAAAAATGAAACCCAAAGATAAGATTCTCCATATAAACTAGGTAAAATTGATTGACGATAATCATGTTGGAGGAGACGTTGTTGCCACTCAGAAGGAACCTTATCTAATTTCCGCAAAAAAACGGCTTGATTTTTGGCGATAATCAGACTCACTAATTGACCAATTATGGTAGGATCATTAGAGAGAGATTCGTTTATTTTAAAAGAAACTTCAAGGAATTCTAACATTTCTTTTGTTTGTCCTAAACGCGATTTTTCCAGACTATCAAGTAATAAGATATTTTCTAAGTTCACTAATCCTAAATAAGTCGGTAGTGGTATGGTCATATCACCTTGATCAATCCAGGTTAAATCTACGGACCAGCGTATCGGTTCACTATTTAAAATTAAACGGCGTAATTCCGCTAAATTATCGGCATTATCTGTCAGATACTTCCGCAAATTAGAAGGATTTTTTGTGACTTCATTAGTCGGTGTTTCTATTAATTTATTGATGTATATCCGCAGAGGTATCTGAATTTCATTCCAACTTTTCTGAGCCGTTGGTGAAGGGGAAAGTTTGCCTTTATCTTCCTTTGTCACTCTCATCAGAGTTCCGAATTTTTGGGCGACTAATTCTTGAAATTTAATAGCCGTGCTATTATTCTCTACCTTGGGATAATTTTTGAGAAAATCCGCTTTCTTTTGGTTGATTTCTTTGATTTTCTGTTCCGCGATGGGTTTGGCAGAGTCTAACGCAGTTTCCATTTGTTTAAGGGCTGTCATTTCCCCAGATTTTTCGCCCTGTTGTCGATAAATTTTTATCGCTTCTGTATATTTATATAAAGCCTGGATCACTTGATTGGGGTCTTGGGCAAGTTGATTGGCCTCTTTTAAAAGTTGTTCTGCTTGCGTTTTTTCGTTATTTTTTGTTTCCCCTTGGGCAATAATAGATACAGGATGAGAAAGGCAAGGTAAGGGAGAAAATGTTAACGAAAATAAAAAAGTTGTTATGATAATTTTAACGGCATGAGACATAATAAACCCACTCCGATTTGATAGATTCCTGGTGAGTAGTAATCACAAGAAAATTATTTGAATTATATTATATATAAAATTGAGATAGTTGGGGAATTTATTTACAATTGTTTACGAAGAAGGACGGCGGTAGCTACTGTTAGGTTATAGCAAAAGTCGGTTGGGTTTCACAAGTTTAACCCAACCGACAAGATGATTATTTCAAGCCTTCTCGTAATTGCTGACGCGCACTTTCTAGGGCTTCTTTGAGTTTACTTGCATCGCGTCCTCCGGCTTGGGCTAAATTCGGTCGGCCCCCTCCGCCACCACCGCAAATCTTCGCGATCGCGCCGACTAATTTCCCGGCTTGTAAGCCTTTTTTGACGACTTCAGGACTAAATGCCGCGACTAAACTAACCTTATCGGCTTCAGGAATTGATCCTAAAATAACCGCGCCATTTCCTAATTTTTGTTGCAGTCTTTCCGCGGCGGTTTTTAATGCTTCTGTGTCCACATCTCCTAATTGAGAAACGATAAATTTAAACTCTCCTACGGTTTCCACTTCGTTTAATAATTGATCGGACTTGACAATGGCTAATTCGCCTTTTAACGCGGCTAATTGCTTTTGTGTGTCTTTCAATTCATTCTGCAAATTCCCGATCCGATTCGGTAATTCTTCCGGTTTTGCTTTAAAGCGATCAGCTAAATCTCGTACTACTTTATCTCGCACATTAAGATAGTCTAACACGGCTTGACCGGATACCGCTTCAATACGCCGAACTCCTGACGCGACTCCGATTTCTGTTACTATCTTAAATAAGCCAATTTCCGCGGTATTACTAACATGAGTTCCCCCGCATAATTCCATTGATACACCCGGAAAATCAACTACTCGCACCACATCGCCGTATTTTTCGCCAAACATCGCGATCGCGCCTTTTTCCTTCGCGTCGGTGATGGACATTTCGGCAATTTCCCCACCGTGGGCTTCCGCGATCCAATGATTAATTTGATCTTCAATTTTTTCTAACTCTTCCACCGTCACCGGGCGAGGACAATTAAAGTCAAAACGGAGGCGATCGAAAGATACTAAAGAACCCGCTTGGGAAATACTCGGATCGACAATTTGCTTTAACGCGGCTTGTAATAAGTGCGTCGCGGTATGATTCGCTTGAGCACGACGGCGACATTGAGTGTCAATTTGAGCCGTAACTTTATCTTTACTTTTCAAATTTCCACGTTCAATTTTGCCAAAATGAATGAAGAAATCTGACTCTTTCTTGACATCATCAATTCTGACAATTACCTCCTCTACGCATAGATAACCGCGATCGCCTATTTGTCCCCCAGACTCCGCGTAAAAAGGAGTCTGATCTAAGACAATTTGCACTTCCGTTCCCGCTTCTGCTTCCTCAACGGATTTCCCATTGACTAAGATCACTTCAACAGTCGCGGGACTGGTTAATTCCGTATAACCTAAAAACTGGGTTGCATGAATATGTTCGGCTAATTCATCTAAAGAACCTTGCACCGTTAAATCAATCGTTTGATGGGCTTCTTTAGCGCGTTTCTGTTGTTCCTTCATCGCGTCATTAAACCCGTCAATATCAACGGTTAAACCCTCTTCTTCGGCAATTTCCTGGGTTAATTCTAAGGGAAATCCATAGGTATCATAAAGGGTAAAAGCATCTTGACCATTAATGACAGTTTGACCGGATTCTTTCATCTTTGCCCGGATTTCTTCTAAGAGTTTTTCACCCCGTTCTAATGTCTTTAAGAAACGGGCTTCTTCCCGCTCTAATTCTGCTTTAATCGTGGTTTCCCGTTGACGAACATTCGGATAAGAATCCTCGGATAAAAGCATCGCGGTTTCTGCGACTTTAGTCGTAAATTCTCCCTCAATACCAATTAAACGACCATGACGAACTACCCGTCGAATTAAACGACGTAATATATAACCACGTCCTATATTTGAGGCTTGAACGCCATCCGCGATCAGATGGACAACGGCACGGACATGATCGCCAATTACTTTCAGAGAAACTTTGGTTTTATCATTACTACTATGGTAGTCTATCCCTGCTATTTCTGCCGCGGTTTGAATAATAGGAAAAATCAAATCTGTTTCGTAATTATTCGGCACTTTTTGGAGGATTTGTGCCATTCGTTCTAGTCCCATTCCCGTATCAATATTTTGATTTTGTAACGGGGTTAAATTGCCGTCAATATCTCGGTTATATTGCATGAATACTAGGTTATAAAATTCGATAAACCGAGTATCATCTTCTAAGTCAATATCGTCTCCTCTTTCGGGATGAAAATCATAATAAATTTCGGAACAGGGACCACAGGGACCTGTGGGACCAGATACCCAAAAATTATCGGCTTCTCCCATGCGTTGAATACGATGGGCAGGGATACCAATATCATCTCGCCAAATGGCAAAGGCTTCCTCGTCTTCACGGAAGACACTGACGACTAAATTGCTAGGAGAAAGGCCAAAAACTTTCGTGGAAATTTCCCATCCCCACGCGATCGCGTCCTTTTTGAAATAGTCACCAAAACTAAAATTTCCTAACATTTCAAAAAAAGTATGGTGACGGGCGGTGCGCCCCACATTTTCGATATCATTGGTACGGATACACTTTTGGGAAGTCGTCGCGCGGGGAAATTCCGACTGAGATTGTCCCAGAAAAATCGGTTTGAAAGGAAGCATCCCCGCGATCGTCAGTAATACCGTAGGATCTTCAGGAATCAAAGAAGCACTAGGGAGGATTTTATGACCCCGTTGGGCATAAAAGTCGAGGAATTTTTGGCGAATTGCTTGGCCTGTAAGGAATTGGCTCGAAGAAGACATAAAGCAAATGTAAAGTTTGTAAAGAGACAGTAAGAGTAGAACTTACATCATATATTGAGATTTATGTCTTTAATATACGGAATGTAAAGTTCTATAAAACTTCCTAAAAAAGACTTCCCATACAGAGAAACCTATGTTAGTTTAATACTAGAGACAAGGAAGTACACAAACGGAGGCTAGAAAAGATAAAAGAACATAGTCACGGTTTCTCTTGTAAAGTGTTCAGATGTAGCCGAAATTAACCGAGCTAATCTAAGTGGCATTAAGGGCAAAGCCCCATCGGGGCAAGTTTAGTCAAACCCTGTAGCCAAACCCCAGTCTGGGAAGTGATAAATAAGCCAACGGTGAAAAAGTAAAGCTATCAGTCTGTGTTCAGAAGATGTCAACCTTGGTTAACTCGTTCTTTGTTCACTCAACCTTAGTTTATTCACTTAGTTTATTCGATGTGAGTTAATAGGTGTTGACATTCGTAAAGTGATTTCGTTTGGTAACAACAACATATAATTTCGATTCCAGGGGCCTAGTCTATTCTTGACAGGGCCCCTTAAAATTGTGCTTGTAGTTTGTCGGTTGGGTTGAGGCAAAAATTGGCAATATCACCCCCAGAGACGAAGGAATGAAAATTTAATAAAGTAGTGCAGGCTTCCAGCCTGCTTGGGATCTCAAGGGCTCCCCAACAAACCGAATGCTCAAGTTATTTAATTTCCATTCCGAAGACTCAACCCAACCTAAATTGATTGTGTTATCATTAGCACTTAGGCAGAAACCGGATTTCTCAACTAAAAATCATTATTTCCTGCCATCGTCTGAAGTGAGAAACCCGGTTTCTTGGGTGACAATATTTTGATCGGAAAAACCAGGAGAAAGTCCTTTCTCTGAAGGAGGGTTCAAGGAATATGACACAAGAATTAATAGATCTGAGAAATAGCATTTTAGAGGAGCGTTATCAAGATGCTTTGGAAATCGTTAACGAATTAGAATCCATGAGTAAAGAAGATAAATTAAACAAGATCAAGTCTTTTCTCGTTAGGTTGATGATTCACTTGATCAAAAATCAAGTCGAACAACGCTTAACAAATTCTTGGGTTGCTTCTATCTCTGATTCAATTGTGCAGATTCAAAGTGTCAATTTAAAGGACAATAAAAAATCATATTACGTCAAGTCGGGTGAATGGGAAAATCTGTTAGTAAAAGCCCTTGCGGCAGCCATTCGTCCGACAAGTGTAGAAGTGCGGGGTGGTAAATTAAGACCTTCTCAATTATCAGAAATTTTGGATAAAACACAACTCATTCAAACGGCAGAACAGTTGTTATCTTTAAGCTATGAATACCCAGAAGAAACCTTACCTGACATTATTGATAGTTATTTAGCGCAATTACCCGGAGGTGAAGATTGGTTATTAGGGAGAGACTAAATTTGTTGAAAGAAGAGGGAAGAGGGAATAAGGAAGAAGGAAGAAGGAAGAAGGAAGAAGGAAGAAGGAAGAGGGAAGAGGGAAGAAGGTTAACAGTTAACTGTTAACCATTCGCAATTCCCAATTGTTCTTTCCCAATTGCCAACACCGAAAACCTTTACATAGCAGGCTTCCTAACCCGATTGTCGTTCTAACCAAACAACTAAATCAAGGGTTTCGGAGAAATCTAATAACGCTTCTCCTAAGTCCTCCAATTGCTCAACGGATAAAACACGCATTTTTTCCATAATTGATTCTTCAAGGGAACCTAAACGTCGATTAAGTAGTCGCGTGAGAAAGGAAAAAGCCTCTTGTTTTCTCGACTTTTCCCAAATATCTTGATAAATGACAGATTCTCGCATCATTTCCTCCCGTAAAAACTAAGGAAGAAGGAAGAAGTTTAACAGTTAAGAGTTAACCCTTCCCAATTTTTCTTTCCCAATTACCAACACCAAAAACCTTTACAGGGCAGGCATCCTAACCCGATTGTCGTTCTAACCAAACAACTAAATCAAGGGTTTCGGAGAAATCTAATAACGCTTCTCCTAAGTCCTCCAATTGCTCAACGGATAAAACACGCATTTTTTCCAAAATTGATTCTTCAAGGGAACCTAAACGTCGATTAAGTTGACGCGTGAGAAAGGAAAAAGCCTCTTGTTTTCTCGACTTTTCCCAAATATCTTGATAAATGACAGATTCTCGCATCATTTCCTCCCGTAAAAATTGACGAATGATTTCCTTTTCAAAGCGTAACCCAGCCAAAACTTCCGTACAACCCGCGAGATTTTGGCGCTGTTGGTTATCATCAATTCTAGCAATTCTCTCGGCTACCCGCTGCAATAATCCTTGGGGTGAATCTGTGCGAGTTAAGGGTGCTAAAGGTAACAATGCTGGATTATCCAAAAATAAGGATGAATCTTGTTCCCATAAACGAATTGCCCGATATTGGTGAATGGTTGTATCATCTTGGTAAACCTCAGTAAAGGCTATTTCATTAGTGCTTTCCTGCAAAAAAATGACCACTTGCATAACCGAACACTGATACTGTCGTTTCAATCGCACCGAGTAATCTAACATCCGAAAGGGAATTGGGGGATTAGATGGCGGTTTCGTCTGAAATTCTAGGTGTAAAATTTGGTTTTCTGTTTGCAGAAAAGTGACAAAATCAGCGCGTATTGGTTCTAATGTTAACTCGGTTTTGAGTACCTCAACATTTTGCCCAGAAAGATCGCACAACCACTGCACAAATTCCGATGGATATTGCTCGGCGAGGTATTTACAAATATTGTCGTAAGTCAATGTTATTTTACGCTCCTTCTCTGTCATTCACTATCAAGAATGATCCGATTATACATCTCCTCCAAATCAGATAAAAGGCAGGGTTAGCCTACCCTACTGTAGTTTATGGAGATGTCTACTGAAAATTATTTATGATCTTTGCGAAACTGCCACGCGGGGACAAATTTTTTATCACTCCAAACTCCTTTTTTCTGTTTTTTGGCTTCGGCTTCGGCTTTTTCCATTATTTCTCTACTGGGACATTTTTTCAGATAGGGCCGATATACCATTGCTAAACCTTCTTTTAATAATACTTCCTGAAGGAATGTGCCATCGGGTAAGCGGACTTCACTGACTTTTCTGCCATATTGATCAACATCCGTCTGGGTTAAATTTACACGATCGCGCCCTTTTTTGACTAACTCTTGAGTTTTCGCGTAGGCTTTTTCTCCCCAGTTAAATTGATTTTGATCAACCGGATTTTTACTTTCGCGATCGGCTTTCGAGTGAGGTATTTCCGGTGCATCAATACACGCGAAACGCACTTGTATTTCTTCTCCTTTAGCATTAACCGCGGAAAGAGTATCCCCATCAGATACCCTTTTAACAGTATAACTATTTTTGTCTCCTGTTATGCCGCATCCCACTAAAATTAGGAGATAAGTAATAAGGGTTAAATTTTTCAGAGAGGGAGAAAGAAATTTCGTAAAATTTTTCATGGTTTTACCGATTTTTTTATGCTAATCGTGGGCAAATCTAAAATGGCAGCATCCCATAAGGGTAAATTTCTAGTGGGAGCCAGACGTAAGATAATCAATCCCTTAATAGTTGCGATATAATCCCTAGCACTATTGACAATTATGCCTCCAATTGGCGAATTTTATCTAAGATATCTTCGCGTAACTCATACAAGCCAGCCCATTCAAAAAAGTCCATATTATCCCCTAAATTTCCGGCTTCAAAATCGGAAAAAAAACTGTCTGAATCCCTTTGATAAATCGCCTCAAATTTACTCAAATCTTTATTATACTTTTCTACGCGTTTTTGATGCTGAGTTAAGGCAATACTTAAGAGTTTACCTAATATTTGATCGAGTTCTGAAGGATCAGAATAGGTTTCTCTAAGGAGTGTTAGTTTATGCAATGTATCCATAATCAATTGACTTCCTCATCTAGTTATATACTCGCTTAAGCAAGAGAGTTATTTTTTGAAGTAGGGGCGGGTTAATCTGTATTCAGGTTATGTTTTGAAGATACGGGTGAACCCGCCCCTACTTAGTCTCCATCCAATTTTGTCCCGCGTGAATATCTACGACTAAAGGTACTTTTAATGATACCGCGTTTTCCATGATATTCGTGATTTTGGGCTGTAATTCTTCCCATTCTTCGGGAGGTACTTCTAATACTAATTCATCGTGAACTTGCAATAATAACCGGGCTCGATAATTCTGTAATGTTTGATGCAATTCTATCATCGCGATTTTGATAATATCCGCACTAGAACCCTGGATTGGTGCATTCGCCGCGGCTCTTAATATTTGTGCATCATTTTTACCAAGATTTTTGAAGTCTTCTAGCTGAATGTTCGCGGGTTCCTTTTGGGATTCTTGTAATTTTCTTACGCGATCGCTTTCAAATTGAAAATAACGTCGTCTTCCTTTAATTGTAGAAACATAACCGAGCGCGATCGCGTGTTTTTTGACAGTTTCCAAGTATTCAAAAACCTTACTATATTTTTGATAAAAACGATCAATAAACTTTTTACCCTCCGTGGGAGTCACCCCAACCGATCGCGCAAATTTTTGGGCCCCCATACCATAAATAACACCAAAATTAATCGTTTTACCTAAACGACGTTCATCAGGAGTAATAATATCCTTTTCAAAGAGTAATTTTGCCGTCACACTATGGACATCTTCATTATTATGATAAGCTTCCAGCAAAACCGGTTCTTCACTCAAATGGGCTAAAATTCTTAACTCAATTTGGGAATAGTCCGCCGATACCATTAACCATCCTTCTTCAGGTAAAAAAGCCTTACGAATTTGTCGAGAAAATTCCGTGCGAATGGGAATATTTTGTAAATTAGGTTGAGAAGAAGAAAGTCGTCCGGTTCCCGTTGCTGTCTGATTAAAATCAGTATGCACGCGTTTGGTATCCTGACGGACTAATAAAGGTAACGCGTCAACATAGGTTGATTTTAACTTAGATAAAGTCCGATTTTCCAGAATAGCATCAATCACAGGATGATCGCCTTGTAATTTTTCTAACACCGCCGCATCAGTAGAATAACCCGTTTTGATTTTTCGTGATTTTTTGGTATCTAATTTTAAGGTATCAAAAAGTAATTGACTTAACTGTTTAGGCGAACCTAAATTAAACGTTTCTCCCGCGACTTCATAAGCATTTTTTTCAATCGCGTCTAAATCTGTTTGTAATTTATTAGATAACTCTTTCAGATACCCGGTATTAATGCGAATCCCCCTATACTCCATCTCCCCTAAAACAAGTTCTAAAGGTTGTTCTATTTCTAATAATAAGGTTTTGAGGGTAGGAATTTCATCTAATTTGGGTTGGAAAAATTCGGCTAATTTAAAAGTCGCATAAGCATCCATTCCGCAATAATGGGCGACTAACTGAATATTAACATCCGCGATCGTTTGTCCTTTTGGCACTGTTTCTTTATAGGTTTTTCCCGAAATATTTAATAAATTTTTCGCCAAATCTTTCAGACTATGTGTACCTTCAGGATCGAGGACATAACTGGCTAACATGGTATCTAATACCACTCCTTTTAACTCAATTCCTTGAGTCAGAAAAATTAAACGATCAAATTTGGTATTATGGAAAATCTTGGGATATTCGGCACTTTCTAAGATGGGTTTTAACGCTTGTAACGTGGCATTTTTATCTAAATTAATACCTTGTTTATGATTCAAGGGAATATAAGCCATGTCACTTTCTCCATTTCCCCAACAACAACCAATTCCTACTAATTCCGCGTCTCTCGGTTCGATCGCGGTAGTTTCGGTATCCCACGCGACGGGAGTATTGGTTTTCAGATGAGTTTCTATTAATTCATTAAGTTGCCCAAGGGTTTGAATAATATGGGGTTTAATGGGAGACTCAAGGGCAGCATCAAGGATTTTTCTCGCGGCTAGAGTTTCGGTGAAACTAAAAAACGAATCATCCTCTTCTATGACAATTTCACTATCACTCTCTTCTTTTGTCGTTTCTGATTTTTCCGTAATAACTTTTCCCCCAAATTGTTGTTGAATTTCTTTAACTTTCGTGATAAATGTTTTTAACTCTAAGGTTTCAAGGAGGGGTATTAATTGACTTTCATCAAATCCTGTCAATTGACAAGTTTCTAACTCGATGTCTAAGGGCACATCCGTGACAATTTTGGCTAAATGTTGGGAATGATACGCGTCATCTTTTCCTTCGACGAGTTTTTTCTGAGTCGCGTCTTTGATTTGGTTTAAAGATTGATAAATTTCCTCAAGGGAGTTATAGGTAGTTAACAGTTGCACCGCGGTTTTTTCCCCTATTCCTCTTACCCCCGGAATATTATCTGATTTATCTCCACAAAGGGCTTTATAATCGACAATTTTATGGGGGGGGACTCCTAATTTTTCTAAGACTTCGGCTTGATGAAATTCTTGGGATTTGCCATTTCGTGAACGCCCGATCGCGTCTCTATTCAAATATAAGACACTAATTTCTTTTTGATCATCGACTAATTGAAATAAATCGCGATCGCCGGAAAGAATCTTAACTTGATAACCCGCGTTACTGGCTTTTTGAGATAATGTTCCCAACACATCATCGGCTTCATAACCAGGAGCCGTAACAATGGGTAAATTTAACGCGGTTAATAATTGTTGTAGGTTTTCTATATCAGGGATAAAATCTTCTGGCGTTTCGGCGCGATCGGCTTTATAATTAACATCCGCTTCATGGCGAAAAGTCGGGGTTCCTAAATCGAACGCGATCGCGATATATTGAGGTTTTTCCGCACTCATTACTTCCAAAAGAGACTTGAGAAAACCAAAACAAATACTCGTGGGAATACCCATCGAAGTCCGTAAACCTCCATCACGACTTTTGGCAAACGCGTAATAGGAACGAAATGCCAAAGAATGGCCATCAATCAGAATAAATTTCGGTTTATTTTCCATTTTCATATTCACTCTTGGCTAAAACATATTTCATATTGCTAATATAGGTTGCCGATACTCTTAACATTATATCAAAAAATGCGAAGAATGACCGCAGATAAGTGGTAAAATTTATTTCCCCCATTTCTTCTTATAGGAAAAATCAGGAAAAATCACCTCTTAGTGTCTTTGTGCCTTGGTGGTAAAAATTCCCCCAAATCTCCCCAAAAAGATGAAAAATCTCCTCTTAGGGTCGTTGTGCCTTGGTGGTAATAATCCC
>JBEDKD010000269.1:0-3241 GCA_041172365.1 Cyanobacteriota bacterium
CTATTCCCCATTCCCTATTCCCCATTCCCTAATCCCTATTCCCCCTGATAACGGATATAATCTCCGGGGTGTTACCCATCAGAAAATCGCTTTAAGTTGACAAAAAAAATTTTCTTTTTCATAAAAATCACAGCCAAAATATAGTAAAATAGAGAGGATAATGAAAATGAATAAAAATATTAATCCCCCAATAATACCAATGGAAGATAATCGCACCGGTTTAAGTGTGGAAACTCTTAAACACGCTATTCTTGATAATTTATTCTATGTTCAAGGTAAATATCCCACGATCGCGACACCTCAAGACTATTACCGGGCGGTGGCTTATACCGTGCGCGATCGTGTACTGCAACAGTGGTTTAATACGACGGAAACCTATCTCAAGCCAAATGTGAGAATAGTCGGTTATCTTTCCTCAGAATTTTTATTAGGCCCCCACTTGAGTAATAATTTAATTAACTTAGGAATTAATGAAGCCGTTTGTCAAGCCGTAACCGAATTAAAATCGGAATTTCCCAATATACCTGATTTTGGGGAAATTCTGGAAATAGAAGAAGAGCCAGGATTAGGAAATGGTGGCTTAGGGCGTTTAGCCGCGTGTTATATGGATTCCTTAGCCACTTTAGAAATACCCGCGATCAGTTATGGTATTCGTTATGAATTTGGTATTTTTGATCAGGGAATCGAAAACGGTTGGCAAAAAGAAATTACCGATAAATGGTTAAAATTTGGCAACCCCTGGGAAATGGTGCGCCCCGAAGCCGAAGTAAAGGTAAAATTGGGCGGGCATACTAAATCATATTGGGATGAAAATGGACGTTATCATGTTAAATGGATTCCGCGTAAAGAAGTTAAAGGGATTCCCTATGATACCCCCATTTTAGGTTATAACAAATATACCGCGAATACGCTGAGATTATGGAAAGCAGAAGCCATTGATGGGTTGAATTATTGTAGTTTTAACGCGTGCGATTATTTTGATGAAGTGCAGGATAAAGTCGATTCAGAAAATTTGACAAAAATCCTGTATCCTAATGATGATACCTGTTTTACACCCCAGGAATTACGCTTAGAACAACAATACTTTTTTGTCTCTTGTTCATTACAAGATATTATTCGTTTACATCTTAAGTATAAAGGCAGTTTAGACACACTGCATGAGAAATTTACTCTCCAATTAAATGATACTCGTCCCGCGATCGCGATCGCGGAGTTAATGCGTCTTTTGGTGGATGAAAATCACCTGGAATGGGAGCAAGCTTGGGACATTACCACCAAGACTTTTGCCTATACCAATCATAGCTTATTACCGGAAGCCTTAGAGCGATGGTCCATTAATTTATTGCAGAGTTTATTACCCCGTCATTTACAAATTATCTATGAAATCAATTACCGTTTTCTTCTGGAAGTCTCGTTAAAATATCCTGACGATCGCGATCGGCTCCGTCGAATGTCTCTGATTGATGAAACGGGAGAGCGTTATATCCGCATGGCTCATTTAGCATCCATAGGAAGTTATGCCATTAATGGGGTAGCTGTATTACATACAGAATTACTAAAAGAAGAGGTATTGCAGGATTTTGCCCAAATGTATCCTGAGAAATTCAGTAATAAAACCAATGGTGTAACGCCCCGCCGTTTTCTCTTATTAAGTAATCCCCAATTAGCCGATTTAATTACCCAAAAAATCGGTGATGACTGGATTAATAATATGGACAAATTGCGACAATTAGAAAATTTTGTCGACTCCCCCGACTTTCGCCAAAAATGGCGTAATGTCAAACTATCAATCAAGCAAGAATTAGCCCGTTATATCGAACAAGAAAAAGGAATTAAAATCGATCCTTATTCTTTGTTTGATATTCAAGTCAAACGCATCCATGAGTATAAAAGACCGCACTTAAATGTGTTACATATTATCACATTGTATAACCAAATTAAGGCAAACCCAGATATTGAGATCACACCGAGAACTTTTATTTTTGGTGGAAAAGCAACCCCCGGTTATTTCATGGCTCAATTAATCATTAAATTGATTAATTCTGTCGCGGATGTGGTGAATAATGACCCCGATGTACGCGATCGACTGAAGGTAGTATTCCTCAAAGATTATAACGTAAAATTTGCCCAAAGAGTGTATCCAGCAGCGGACTTATCGGAACAAATTTCTTTAGCCGGAAGGGAAGCATCGGGAACAGGAAACATGAAATTTGCCATGAATGGCGCGTTAACCATTGGCACTTTTGATGGGGCAAATATTGAGATACTCGAAGCCGTAGGCAGTGATAATTTCTTTCTTTTTGGTTTAACAGAAGAAGAAGTTTACGCGTTAAAAGCCAGTGATTATAATCCCTGGTATTATTATCATCAAAATCAGCATTTAAGACACGCGATCGACCAAATAGGAGCGGGTTGTTTCTCTCCCCAAAATCGGGAATTATTTCGTCCTTTACTGGATAATTTAATGACGAGTGACGAATATCTACTCTTAGTGGATTATGCTTTTTATATAGAATGTCAGGAGCGAGTGAGTCAAGCCTATCGAGATGTAGAAAACTGGACAAAAATGAGTATTCTGAATGTGGCTCGTATCGGCAAATTTTCCTCCGATCGCGCTATTCGAGAATATTGTGAAGAGATTTGGCACGTGGAGCCTGTGACGGTGGAACCCAAAAACTACCTGTAATAGACATCTCAATAAACAATAGAGAGTCTCTCAACCTCGGAGAAATTTTCCCCTTTGTGTCTTTGTGTCTTGGTGTTTTATTTGATTTCCCGACATCATTCTCTGAGGTGAGCCTTGGTTTTACCACTAAGGCACGAAGGCACTAAGGAAAGAAAATAGAGAGTCTCAACCTCGGAGAAATTTACCCCTTTGTGTCTTAGTGTCTTTGTGTTTTATTTGATTTCCCGACATCATTAAGATCGCGTTTCGACTAAAGATAATGTCTCATTTATTCCCGGTTTCTTTTTCCCTTGTACGCGAGATAATGGGATGGTGTACTCGCGTGAGAATATAGTCCCCAGGGCAGGAGGAAGCGGGTACTACCAATAAAATAAATCGAGATTTGACATCCACCCCGACAATTAGGTACGGGGATTCCTACTAGAACAAGCTTGATTGCTCAAACTTATCCTTTTGGTGGGTTGACGCTTCACTGGAAATTGCTATCTTTTTAGGGATAGTCTTACTTTTCCTCCGACATCCGTTTTGAGTCTCTGATTGCCCACCAGCGACTAA
>JBEDKD010000270.1:0-12778 GCA_041172365.1 Cyanobacteriota bacterium
GGGGATGGGGCGGGTTTGGAGGCCTGTCTGTTTGGTGGCACAGATATGGGTGAACCCGCCCCTACAGAGCTCATAGGATGGGATGGCGTTTTTTGTCCTAACCGTCTTGGCGGGTGCTATAAGTTAAAGACAAGTAGGTTGGGTTAAACGCAGTAAAACCCAACACTCTCACTCCCAAAAAAGCTCCTTGTTGGGTTTTGCTCCCAAAAAAGCTCCTTGTTGGGTTTCGTTACCTCAACCCAACCTACTAGCACTTGTTGGGTTTCGTTACCTCAACCCAACCTACAACTAAAGTCATCCTCTATAGGAATAATTGTTAGTATTTGAGTCTGTTAAAACGAACTTTGGCTATTAGCCCCAACCAGCCAAGCACAAATCGTATGATTAAGAGAATCAAAAGGATTAGTATCACTAAAACTCGTAATCGCCTTCAAAACCAGCCTCAAATTCACCAGTAATTCTCCTTCATTGGGAATTTCAGAAACTCCCTCTAACTGATGGACAGAATCATTACGTTGTTGACAAAAATCATTAAGATAATAGAGAGGTTTAACACACTGATTAAACTCAGAAAAATACTCAATAGTAGCCAGCATCACCGGACGATTAAGCCAATCTTGGTTAACCCATTTTTTCCATTTACTATCTGAGCGATAGTTATTCAAAAAATCATGGAGTTTTCCCTGATCAAAAACCCTAATCTCTTGACAAATATCAGACTCTATGTCTTTCCAATGCTTTTTCTGAGAATCACGACTACAGAATTTGCCTTTGAGCAAAAACTTTAAAACATTTTCTTGAAAGCTAAAAACCTGAATCAAAAAATCAGAATATTCTTGATTTTTCAGCTTACATAAAGCCTTAAAATACACTTCCTTTAATAAAGCCTCTGGTTGTTTCTGACGCAGAGCAGAAATTTGTTGAAAAAATTGTCCATCTAGCTTATCTTTCCAAGGAGAGATGCTGTTATAAGCTCGGTCAAAATCAAAAGCCATGCGATAATTGCCGTAGGCTAAAAGAGCTTTTAGGGTATCATTATCAAGAAGACTATTTTCTAGTGAAGCTAAAGCACCACTATAATTATAATCATTAATTTGTCGTTGGATCACCTTGAGATCAAACTCATTTTTTAACACATCAACATTCGTTTCAAAAACCCTTGATTGATCGGGATTAATTCTGTCTGGATTTCTAACTTGCCAGACACGACTATGGGGAGTATAACCAGCAGCTTGTAGAATACTCCAAGCCGACTTCATTACCGGAGTACCAGAAGAAGCATTAAACTCTAATCTATCTCCTTTATTTAAGGAAATAATGGTTTTTTCAAGTACCTTCCGTGCTTCTTGTGCCGCGAGGAGCAAATTAACTGGATCGTCTGAAAGTTTTTCATCTACGGGAATAATTTCTACTAATTCCCCAGATAATTGTGCCTCATCAGCCAGCCATTCTTTAGTTAGTTCGGCTCGTTCCTTTGTCGCTGTTGTATGGAGAAGAATCACGCGAGAAAGAACATAATTATGGGAGATAAGATGACGCACTAAGGTGACAATAGAACCCTCTTGACGAGTATTATCAGAAAAGGGATCTTGATTACCAACAAAAGAAAGAACTATACTAGCCATGATTGGATTTATTCGTGAAGATTTAGAAAACAGGGTGGTGATTACCCACCCTTAAATTACAGAATTGTTCAGCTAAGATTGGGAGATAAACCGGGTTTTATTCGGGTTGATAGGACGCGATCGTGTTCACCAGTTTTTCATGTACTTTAGACATTAAACTTGCTTCTTCAAGGGAGGTAAATTCTTGAGGTAAATCTGGTTGTGCAATGAAATTAAGATAAGTTAAAATTCGCTTTTCCCACTCCTCTAAATTGTCAACTTCCCAATCTCGAAAAACATCATCTTTAGACAAACCTTCCAACTGATGAAAATTTTTATTTCGCTTGTCACTAATGCCGTCTTGGGCTGTAAAACGTTTATACTCAGGCATATTTTTAGAATCTGGTTTTTGAGTCTCAAACAGCCTATATAAAGTAGTTCCGTAAAGAATCTCTCCTTTAGGCTTTTGTTTATCTTTTTCTTGATTATTCAGCCTGTTATCAAGATCCTGAAATTTTAATTTTAAGTTGCCAAGACTATTATTTTTTTCAGGCTTGTCTGGGTTAATTTTTGCTTCTTTGAAATAGTTTTTTGGATCACATAGAATTGAAGGCTGTAAATAAGCCCGAGAACTATTCATCTGAATATGAGCCTTAAACTCCTGTTTTCCCCATTCCAAAAATGCACCTTCAACAGCACGAAAAGCATGAAAAAAAGCCTCAACAGTATTACCTTGTTTTAAGCGAATAGTAGCCAGATAAGCTGCTTCATAGGCTGTTCTCCACCAATTATCACACCACCATCCCTCTGAATTTTCCGACGACAAATCAAAATAACGTTCTAAAAATTCCTGAAATTTCGCATAATTCCACAACATCGCCATCTCTAATTTTTCAAGAATCTCCAGAGAAACAGACATATTTGACTCTTCTAAATCATCCTTAAGCAACTGATAAACACCCGAATAATCAAAGTTATTCAGTAAAGCCAACGCCTCCTGTCTGCGAATTCTTTTCAGATAAGAAGACCGATCAATAAAACGAGTAAGACTCCCATCTTGTTCATTACTAATTAAAAACTTTACCCTAGAGCCAAAACGAGTCAAACTTTCAAACTGAACCGCCGAAGAAATAGCAGGGGTACTCGCTTGATGACTCACATAAACTGTATCAGGTTGTAGTTCTAAAACAATCCGCTCAAATTCATCCCGAACCAAATTTAAAACCCCATCCCAATCATCCAAACCAGGTTTTTCCTGGGGCTTCAAAATCAACGGAACAATCTCTACACCAGGGAATTTTTGTTGTAAATAACGTTCCAGAATCGGCTTTAATTCACAGGTATCTTGCCAATAAGGAGACTTTTTTTGTCGTTTATCGTCAGCATCAAAAGTAGCCGATTGGTCAGTTAAAATTAGAACAATTTGATCTTGTTCAGAAATTAAATGACCTTTTAACTGTTGGGAAAAAGCCTCCCAAAGTGGAAATGTCAAATCATCATAATACTCTTCTAATTGTCCACCATAAACCATCCCCGTAATTCTTGCGGGAACCATAAATGCTTCTTCAGAATCAGAATTAGGAGGACGATAAGGAGAAAATGAAAGATTTAACTGATTTCTAATGGATCTGTAAAGATGATTCCAATTTTTATCAGTTTTAAGTTTAACATCACTACTACCAGTAGTAACAATCCAGATATTCATCCCTAATCCTCCTTTGGCCAAAGTTTAATAAATTCACCCCGATTCTTTAAGTATGTCAAAAACTCTTTCGTTTCTGTCGAATCATCAGGAAAAATCGTTAAAATTTCCACATACTCACCTGTATGTTTAACCTCTTCTGACACCTGGACATAACGGGGATACATCCGATGCCAAAGTCGACCAATTTGACCCATTTTTCCTGTCAAGGACTTCTTTTTAATTGACCGATTTTGTGAATAATCCTCGTGAAACCAAGAAACCGCTTTCGAGTCATTTTTATCCTTAGCAATTCTCCCCCATATTTCCACTTTTTCAGAACAAAAAGACTCTCGCCAATCCTTCACATAAGTGCGAGTATCTACACCCTTTAACTGTAACCAATCAATGATCACTTTCCGAGTGTCTTCCAGAAACTTGCTAATATTTTTTAAGTCCTTAGTCGCGGCTGTCACATACAAGTCTTTTGATTCCTCTGTAAATTGCCAATGACAACCGATCATCGGTTTATCATTGTTATTAAAATAGGAAGGATAGAATAAGCGATGATCAACCCGTCGCCAAGACTTACCAAAACCCCCCAACAGAAGGGTAAATTTTATAAGGCGCGTTACCAGTTTTTTCAGTAGCTTCCTTTCTTCCTCTGGGAGCGTATCTTTCATTAAGAGAATATCCAATTTCCCAGATTTTAAGTTATAGGTTGGCATAAAACTGGGGTTTCGTCCACCATTGGGATAATATTTGTGTTCACCCAGAATCAGATTATTAGGAGAATCAATGGTAAAACCAATCCCCAACAATCCCACGATCGCGCCTTTTGTTTTATCACCGCCTTCCGTAATACCACCCCAAAGTTCTTTAGTCAATCTTTGTGCAGTCTGTTGATCAGTTAACCCCGCCAATAAACGCAGAGTATGACCTCGCAAAGTCGCTTTAAACATATTAGGGCGAAATTCCGAGGTTTTATTAAGTAATAAAGAGGTTAATCCTTCTCCACGCAAATTAACAGAAATAAGAACACGATCTTGATCCTCAATATTCTCTACATAACCATAACCTGCGCTCACCCTAGAACCCAAACCTAAACCTAAAGATTTTTCCCAAATTTTCCAAATTTCATTCCACTCTTTCTGCTCCAGTTTTTGCGTGCTAGAAATTCCAAAATTTAAGGTAGGTTTATAGAGAGAAATTTGCACATTTGCGCTAGTAGTAGAACCATCCATCACCTGACGTTTTTCTTGGGGGTGAATAACATCAACAAGACATTCTTGTTTACCCCAAGACATATCAACGGGATAGCCACCATGAAAGCGTAAAATACCCGGTTTTGTATCCTGTTCAGAAAGTTTACCTCCACAATATTTCATGGCTTGCTCATCAGTACAGCAACGCAGGAACGCACCCTTCATACTAGAACCTGGATAAAAGGGTAAACCCTTTGCACCAATAACAGGTCGAATCACATCTTCATCTTGACCACTATTGGTAACAAAACGCCAGTTAAAGGTATATTCTTTACTTTGCACATCTTTACCAAAACGGGGCATTTTTACCACGCTTTGAGTAACTCGTCCCCTTTGCCAAATAGGGACATCTTCTTGATCTTCTTCGGGAATCGGAGGACAACATTTTAGCCATTGTCTTACCCATTTAGAAGCGGGTTCTGGATCTCCCGCGTATTGAATTTTGCCTCGATCTTTTAACTGGGCTTGAAACATTAAAGGAATGTCGTTAATATCAGTCATCCCCATTACCTCCTGACTTTTTATAACGCTGAGTCCACCACACCATACTATCACAAAGTTCCGTCAAAACCGCGATAGTGACTTTGCGCTGTTCCACCGGGAAATTCCATAATTTCGTGGCCATTTCTTTAATCGCATCACTATTATCGGGATTGATATTATCATTAGGAAGAATTACCCCCGCCTCAGTCATAATATTAACAAGAGTCTTCCAAGTATCATTCCAATAATCAGCTTTATCTTTCTCCTTAACTAAGCGAAACTGTTCACCCCAAAAACGCTCTAAACCATAAGCAACTGTCATCCGCATTTTATACACTTGATTAGACGCGTCTTTTTTGTCACGATATTTCAGAACTAAATCGTGAGCTTTTCGGTCTAAATTAAATTTTTCCCAACCCATAATTAAACCCCCTTAACCGTTAAATAGCAGTGACCAAAACCAACGGATTCCAACCCACCTAAATAAATATCATTACTGAGCGAATCGCCAAAAGGTTTCCATGTTTCTGAATTATCTCCATTGTTTTTGATGGCGATAGGAAAAACAAGAATAGTTCCCTCTGGCAAGGCTTCAGTATTGAAAAAAGCACCTTTTTTCGCCTTCTTTTCATTCGATTCTAAAGCCACGCGACTCTGACGGTAAAGTGCCATATCGTGAATCATGGCAATTTCATCATCAGCCACAATAACCGCAGGTAATTCTTCCCCTAATGGAAACCAGGCTGATAAATCTTGAGCCGGGTGATCAATTGTCAAAAAGCCAAAGTTAAAAAACAGCTTTTTCTTGCCCTTGATTTCCAAAGGTTTTAAAGTTCTTGAACTGGTATAAATCGCCGGAATTTTAGCTGTTATCCCCGCGATGCGTTGATAGCGTTTTAACAGACGAGGACAAGTTACCCAGACAATAGGTTGACCGGGACAAAACACTGGCAACCACAGCAGTGAAGCATATTCAAACTTGACGAGAGACTCAGTAGTAGTGTCTGGTTTATTTTTTTCTGCTTCGTTGCCATACCATTTGTTTGCCTCAATTTCACCGCGATCGCGCCGAGTTTCAGATCGCAAACGACCGCGAATTGAACTACCCGGAATAATGGCCGTTTGGGTAAACTGATCGCGAAAAATCAAGTTTAAATTACCGCTTTCTTCCCCCGCGGTAGCTCCCACATGAAGAGGCGCAAATGTTTCGATAATACCGTAAGCTTTCTTGTACATTAGTCCACTCCTTTAATTGTAATTGGTAAAGACAAACCACATCCCAATTGTTTGAGACTAAAACCTTCATTAGGAAACCAATGTTCCGGCCATTCCCACCAAGGTTTATTTAAAGGTTCTCGGAGAACATAAACCGTCCCGGCAGGAACAGCATAACGTCCCCTACCTAAACGTCCATGATGATGTCGTTCCTCATCCCCTAAAATTTTGTTATTACCAAGACGATAACGATAGGGAACAGGTCGATCGGTGAGCATTTCGGGACGTTTTTCCGAGAAATCATCATGTTTGGGATAACGGAAAGAAAATTTATTTGACCCCCAAACACCCGGAGTAATTAAGGCAAAAGTGCGTTGTATTGGTTGGCGTAAAAGTTCGAGAATCCAACTGTCTTCTGTGAGTTCAATCGTTTTGATTTCGACCAGATGACTCTCACCTCCAAAGCGATACCAACCATCATCAAGGCGATAAGTAGAAAGATAAACGAGACAAGAATCTTCATCCATCTGTACCGCGTTTTCTAAGAATAAACCATCTTCGGAGAGAACACATCTCTCATCATTTTTTGTTCTGGGATGGAGAATAGGAACATATTGCCAAGGCGGGGGGGAAACACCATCATCGTTATTTTTAATGGTAGATGGTGAGTCATGCCAATAATTAATCCTTTGGTATTTAGAATCTGGTTGAAATTCAGATGTTCGTGACCACTTTCTGTCCTTCATTTCCCATTCATCAACCCCCTCTTTAGTATTGATGATCTTATGCCAAGGAATAGGCAAATAAAAATATTCTGGCTCATCAGATTTTGCCCAAAAGGGACCGGCTACAAATAAATTATCTCTCAAATCTTCCTGAGAAGAAAAGGATTTAATTTTATTGACACTGAAGAATAAACCCGCGAGAGTTGCCGCGTCTGGGGGAAATTTTGACCCGGAACAACCGACAAGGTTTTCGGGTGAAAGAAATCCCCCCGCGCTGCCATACATAAACCCCAAAGGATTTATGGTAATTAGATATTTGAACATAGTTGCCACCCTATGTGAATTAAGCCATCCATCCAGTTAATTAATTCTTTATTGGATGAATTTCCAACGATTTTTTCACGGTCTTTTGAAATGCGATTTCCCTCCTCATTAAAGTAAAGATTAAATAAGTCAATGGCTAAACTGTCATCCACATCAGTATCATCACGTTTTGAAACTTTCAAAGGAATCGAATGACGAGATTTTAGGTACTCCCAATCACTATAAATGTGAGTCCAGTTAGGATTTTTTCCCCCGGTTTTACCATCTCGATCCTTATATTTTTTGAGGATACCTAATTCATGCCAAGGACAAGTCCACTGCACATACTGACCGCTATTAAAAAGGACTCGAATTGTGACGCGATCACGCCCTAAAATTTTCGCCCTTTTTTCAGCTTCTCGACAATGTTGTAAAACATCACGCTGAGGGACACTATGACCAGCCCAAACAAAACCAACACTAAAAGTAAAATCAACTTTTAAACTGTCTTTCAAGTCATTTCTGAGATTTACCCATTGTTCTGGTAACTTGATCAACAAATCTAATGTGTTTTTGGCTGATATTTTTTGCTCGGACTGCTCACTGTAAATAACCCCGAGAAAATCATCGCCCCCAGCATAAACAATTCGACCCGGATTTTGCTTAGGAAAGTCTTTCTCAAAACTGCGTCCCCATTCTCGAACTGTGTTACTAAATTTTTTCAGGTTTTCGTCTCCTTTTTCTTGTTTAGAAATTTCTTTAAGTTTATCCCCTACTTGATCTCCATCTCCCATAAACCAACCTGTCCAATGACCAGGTTCCCGAACAATATCAGTAAATCCTTTATCAAGAGAAGACATCCCCAGATTCCGGGCTATATCCTCATCACGAGTGACCAATCTTTTCACTAATTCAGGAATACTTAATCGCTCATTAGGTGCGAGAAATTTACCTTCAGGTTCAGTGGAATCATCGGGAGTAAGATTCTCTAAAACACGGGAAAGAAGTTGATAAAACTCCTTAATTTCCGGTTGTTCTTTTTCACTCAACCTCATTCCTGGGGTATGATTTTCTCGCCCCAAACCAGGCCAGGCGATCGCATCTGTACCTGTCAGACTAGAACTTTCCCCAATCCAGTTAAGTGCAGTCCAATCTCGCCTCAATTTGCGATTTTCTAAATCATTTATTGCCGTTTCAATACTATCGCCCTGTCCCCAAAATATCTCCCAACTATATAATCCCCAACGCATCCATTCTTGTTGCCAATCATATTGATAATTAGGAATTTTTTTCTCAATCCAAAATTGACATTCTTCTAAGATTTGTCTCCATGATTTCTGAAGTGTATTCGTCACATCGTTGCGAGAAAAATTACCTTTAACAAGTATTCGGTTAGGCATTCCTTTCTGAACATTAATCAGAGCCGGAGAAATAACATTTTCTTTCCCAACAAGTTTAACAGCCTTTTCAACTAACTGAAAACTCAAATGAGAAAGAAGCAGGGATGCCCCAAATAAATCTCGCAGTTTACGGGACTTTTCGATGAACCCTTGGACGGGTGCAAAGCTGATGGCTGTGTATTCAGACATAAATATAAGTAGGATTCCCACTTGATGAACCCAATGAACTCACTGTATCACGTCTTTGTGGTTCCGTCTCGTTTTTTACAATATTGATCATTTTTTTACAATCCTTCAAAAGTGTTTATATATCTTAATTTTCTCTCGTCAGAGAAAATAAAAGTTAATATTATCTTTCCACTTGACATTTCAGAGGTTTTGCTATAATGGCGAAAAAAGCTACCCTTCACCCCTATTCAGATCAACTCAGTTTCGATCGCGTATTGATCTTGATCGCGACATTCATTCAATATCCGGGTATCGGATGTCCCGATGAGTCGGAGAATCGTCCCCATAATGCCTTACAAGAGGTACAGGAGAAAATGCGATCGTTGGCAAGTCGTTTGGGAATCAACTTTCCCGAAGGATATCCCGCGATCGCGACAATTCGTAAAGACTTAGAAACTCTACGAAAGTATAAAATATTAGACCAATCCATGTATCGTTGGGGTTATTATGTAGGAATGGGAATAAATCAAGAGGAATTTAAAGTCGCGTTTAACGCGTTATTATCCCAAGCACAGTATCAACATAATCCCCTCGCAAAACGCCTTTATCAAAAGCTAGAAAAACGATTACGGGCTTTAAATTTAGATTTAAAAGGGGAGTTATTTTATCCCGTTTATCAACAGCTTAATCGCTCAATAGTCGATACCGATCCCGATGAAATCATCAGAAAGAAAAAAATTGCTCCTAATACCTTATTTGGGCAATTACCCCTTGTCGAAGACGCGATTTTACAAGGACACGCGATCGAAGTCCATCGACCAAAAGATTTTTACGATCAAAAACGGGAGGGATTCAGTCAAATATGGCCTCTTCAGTTCATTTATCACGATATCGCGTGGTATTTAATTTATGAAGTGTGCGAAACGGGTTTATTAGCCGTTAGTCGTCTCAATCGTTTTTCTAATAATTGTAAAACCCTGGATCTCCGTCGGGATTTAGAAGTGCAGAAAACCAGATTAAACACCGCCCATGAATTATTAAAAAATGGTTGGGGACTGAATTTAGGTAATTTAGAGGAACAGCAACGGGAGTTAAATGGGATTTTATCTTTAGAATTGATTAAAGTTCGCTTTTATCATCCGGTGACACGGTTCATTTTAGAGGGAGAAAATCGCCATATTAACCAAAAGCTTTTCTCTTATCCCAAAAATGCCAAAAATGAAGATATTACTCATGTTGACTATCAGATTAAATTGCCTCCGCGATCGCGTCGAGAATTTATGTTATGGGTGAATAAACATTTGGATAAAGCCCAAGTGTTAGCACCCCCAGAATTAGTCGAAGAACATCGCAAGGCCGCCCAAGCTTTACTGGATCGATATCAATCATAATATCATCGGCTACTTAACTCAGACGCGATCGTTTAGATGGCAGCGCGATCGTGTCTGCCCCTTGATTAGGAGAGAGCCAGAAACGGGAGAAGAATGCCAGATAAACGCGATCGCGCTCCATGCTAGAATAGATAAAAAAGGAGAATTAAAAAAATTATGAATCTACAAGAATTAACTCCGAAACTCCTCGCGTTAAGTGCGGCAGAAAAAGCAGAAGTGATTAAAATTTTAACCCAAAGTTTAGACTTATCGGGCATCGAAAAAACGACCGGGGTTTGTGGGGGTGACGCGCGAATCGCGCTTCCTCGTATTCCTGTTTGGGGATTGGTTGATTATCGTCGTATCGGTGCAACCGATGAGCAAATATTACAGAGTTTTCCCCATATAACTCAGGCCGATCTCGATACAGCTTGGGCTTATGCTGAAAAATATCCTGAAGAAATTGAAACTGCTATTCAAAGAAATGAGGAACCCTAATCAATGGCACGTTTCTATGCAGATGAACACTTTCCTCTAGCCGTTGTGGAATTTCTGCGGGCAATGGGGCATGATGTGTTGACAGTACAAGGGGCTGGCAACGCAAATCTTGGCATTCCTGATGAAAATGTATTAGCCTTTGCTATCAGTCAAGAACGCGCTATTTTGACTTGGAATCGACAGCATTTTGTCAGGCTACACCGTGTACAACCAGAGCATACAGGTATTATTGTCAGCTCAAAAGACGTGGGACCAAAAAGCAGTTAAATAGACTTTGATGGACAGACTTGACATTATGGACGAATACCGATACCATCAAAAGTATTTTCATAGCAAAAGCCATGCCGTATGTCACACCAAGGGAAGCAGCTAACCTTTTGGGAGTTAGTACCCGAACCCTCGCCAGATGGTCAGAAGAGGGTAAAATCGTTACCTTCAAAACCGAAGCCGGACAAAGGCGCTACGATATAGCCGCATATCTCAAGCAAAAGTCCATTTCAACTGAACCGGCTCGACCTTCTACAGTCTTGTACGCCAGAGTCTCAACATCCAGTCAACGAGACGACCTCCAAAGACAAACTGAAGCACTTACTACAAGTTACCCAGGCTGCGAAGTTATCACAGAAATTGGATCGGGACTCAATTTTAGGCGGCGTAAGCTTAACGCCATTTTGGAACGAATTATCAACGGCGATATCCAATTGCTTGTCGTTGCCCACAAAGACCGACTTGCCAGATTTGGGTTTGACCTCATTGAATGGTTGTGCGAAAGATTTGACTGTAAAATCATGGTTCTCTATCAACAAAAATATAGTCCAGAAACCGAACTCGTACAAGATATGTTGTCAATCGTCCATTGTTTTTCCTCTCGGCTATACGGACTCCGTAAGTACGAAAAAAAACTCAGGGCAGACCCGGAACTACAAAAACCAAAAACGGCACTCACAGAAATTGACAAGGAAACCAACGCCCTCTTCGGCAAGGAAAATCCGGGTTTATCCTGATAGCAAATTAAGTCAAATTTGGCGGCATTGGTTGGCGGGCTGTCGTTTTGTTTACAACCGCTGTATTGAAGCATTCAAGAATGGTTTTCAAGGGAGTAGTTACGATCTTGAGGCTTTAATCCTGAATGATTTGCCAGAGTGGTTAAAAACTGTGCCAAGGCATCCTAAAGCCAACGCAGTTCAAGATGCTTACGATGCTTGGAGGCAAGCTAAAGCCAATAATGGCGAGGCAAAATTTCGCAGTTGTCGCCAATCTGTGTCAGCAATCAAGTTTAAAAATGGAAATTTTATCAAAGGAACCTGGTTTCCTCAGTTAACAAAAGGGTGTGCTTTTGAATCATCGCAATCACTTCCCAAGGCTTGCAATTATGGCACTCAATTGGTTAGAGATAGAAGGCGTTGGTTCGCGGTAATCCCTGAATATATTTCCCATGAACCAACAATTCAAAATCGAGTAATCGCACTCGACCCTGGAGTGAGAACATTTTTAACTGGCTACGATGGAGAAACGGTCTTAGAACTTGGCAAGGGAGACATTGAGCGAATCGTGAGATTATGCTTTCACCTTGACAAGTTAATTAGCCGTGCTTACCAAAAACAAGTTAAAGCTAGGCATCGTCGTTCTTGGCTTCGTGCGGCATCTCGGATTCGGATTAAGATTCGCAATTTAGTAGATGAATTGCATCGCCAAGTGGCTTCTTACTTGGTTAGCAATTACAAGGTGATATTTATCCCTACTTTTAAAACATCAGAAATGGTGTTGAAATCTCATAGGCGAATAAATACTAAATCCGTGCGGTCAATGTTGACTTGGAGCCATTATCGTTTCAAGCAATTGTTAATCTCAATGGCTGATAAGCATGGTGTAATAATTGTGGAAACGAACGAGGCTTATACATCAAAGACTTGTGGAAAGTGCGGTTATATTCACACCAAGCTAGGTGGAAATAAAGTTTTTAAGTGTCCTGAATGCGACTATGTTGCCGACAGAGATGCTAATGGTGCTTTCAACATAATGTTGAAAGCTTTGGCGGGTACGCCCTTCACTCTTGCGAGTGATGA
>JBEDKD010000271.1:0-21510 GCA_041172365.1 Cyanobacteriota bacterium
CTTATAATTGGTGTCTGAGAGATAGAATTGATGGATGGCATCAACAGTTTCTCATGGGGGAATATTGTGATTTACAAACCCAAGCCGTAGCCACGCCTTTAACTTGTGCAGTTGTGAAGGGGACTCAATTAGCGAATCCTTGGAAAGATGGAAATGGTAAAGCTCAAAAAGAAGGTGGAAAAGATAAATCGCCTAAACGTACACCATCTTTGATGCAAGATGCTAATCTACAAGATTTAAAAGCGGCTAGACCTTGGTATCAAGGTATTGATATAGGAGTTTTACAATTAATTCCGGCAAGGGTGAATGAGTCTTTTAACAAGTTTTTCAAGGGTGCAGGCTTCCCAAAATTCAAGCGTCGTCACGATTTTAAGTCCTTCTCTTATAAGCCCGGACGGGTGAAATTTAAGGGAAATAAAATCTATTTGCCTAAAATCGGATGGATGCGTTTTTATAATTCGCGCTCTATTCCCGTTGGGTTTCAAATTAAAACTGTTACAGTGAGGCAAAAAGTAGATGGTTGGTATGTTTCAGTCCGATTAGAGGATAAATCTGTTCCTGATTTTCCTGTTAGAGCCGATTCCGAAGTAAAAACAATTATTGGCTGTGATATGGGATTAGGTAAATTGGTTTATTTGTCTGATGGAAGTGTCATTGACAATCCTCGTTTTTCTACTAATAAGAAAACTCGTCATTTAATGAAAGTTAGACAACGACGAGTTAATCGCAAACAAAAAGGAAGTAAAAACCGTTCCAAGGCTCAACAGCTTGTTAATAAACTGCATAACAAAATTGCACAAAGACGCGAGTCTCACCAATGGGATGCAGCTAATCGAATTGTCAAAAAAGCTGACGCGATCGCGGTGGAAGATTTGAATATTTCTGGCATGATGAAACGGTGTAAACCTGTTAAGTCTGAAACTGGCAGATTTCTCTCTAATGGTCAATCAGCTAAACGTGGTTTAAACCGTTCAATTGCCGATGCGTCTTGGTATGGGTTAACTCAAAAAATTGAGTATCTGGCGGCAAAGTCAGGAAAGAGATTATACCGAGTTAATCCTAAGCATACCAGTCAAACCTGTAGTCAATGTGGTCATGTTGATAAAGCTAGTAGAAATGGTGAAAAATTCATTTGTACTAACTGTGGTCATATAGATGATGCTAATTTGCAAGCCGCAAGAAATGTCAAGCAAAAAGCGATTTCCCTCTACGGTTTAAATATTGTTAAGGTTTTCAAGAAAAAGGTACGGGGGGACTCTCCGAAACCAATACAAACGACTCTTTTTGATGTCGGATTGTATGAACGCCTATCAGATAATACGGTGCTTTCTAAAAGAAGCAAACGCCGTGTGGGTAGGAACCAAGTCGAACAATTAAGTTTGTTTAATTTGGATATTTTGGCTTAAAACTAAAAGAATCCCATCCCCTTTAGGGGTGGGAGTGTCAAGTATTGTTTAATCACAGGTTGCAGAGTTAAACCTGATGATTTTTCCAGTAAACTGCGTCTTTTTAAAGATTGAATCGCTTTTAAGAATTCTTGATCGGATAAAAGTTCTGGGGGTTTCTGGCTGATGTTTAAAGGTTTGTCTTGGTTGGCTATCCACTGAAGCAGGATTTTCTCGGATTCACAGAGGCGTTGATAATGTTGTTTAAGGATGGGTTCTAAGTCTCCTAAAAATAGGGTGGGATAGGAGAGAAATTCTTGAACGCTCCCGTTAAATAAATCGAGAATAGTGGAGGCGATGATATTCAACCATAAAGGGTTGGCGCTATAAAGTTGGATTAGTTGTGACCATTTTTGCTCATCAGTTAATCCTTTGTTAGTCAATATTTCCGCCGCCGCTTCTCCCAAACTGCCAAGTTGTAAGCTGCGACAATGGCGGTTTTCTCCTTCTAGGGTAGCTATTTCTCTAGGCTTTTCCCAACTTAGGAGAACTAAACAACTGTTGTGTGGTAATCGCGCCATTTCTTTTAAGAACTTAGCATAACTTTCGCTTTCTGGCAGATAAGTGCCAGCGAATTCCCCAGGGGCAAACAGTTCTTGGAAGTCATCGAGAATAATGAGGCAGGAATGAGAACGCAGATAGTCGATTAGCGATAACAGTTGAGTTTCTCTATTTTGCGAGAAAAACTGCATTAAATTGGTTTGTAGAGATTTCAGGTTGAGGGTATTGGTACAGTTGCGCCAAATGATATATTCAAAGTTATCTTGAATTTGTTCGACGAGTTCTCTAGCGAGGCCTGTTTTGCCAATTCCTGGTAATCCAAAGATGGTGATGAGGCGGATATTTTCTTGCAGTATCCATTGTTTCAGGGTTGTTATTTCGGCGGTGCGGTTGGAAAGGTGATCGTATTCGGGTGCTTCGCTTAAATCGTGGTGTTTTTCTGATTGGTTGGTGGTGGAATTTGTAGTAGGGGGGGAGGTGTGCGATCGTTTTTTTGTTTTGTCATCAGAGTGCCAACTTTCTCCACATACAGTGATGCTTCTCCCGACCAATTGACTATTTACAAAATTATTACTAATATTAGACTTGGAAATATAAAACCGTTCCATTGTAGCGCGAAAGTTTTTTTTATTAACTTTTTCGTATAAGTCTTCTGATATCAGTTCCCATAAATTGCCCGCCACTCTTTTGACATTAGCTTCAGTACAGTGATAGTCATCCGCGATTTCTTTGTATTTTTGACTATCCCAAACCCCTGCTAATATTGCCTGTTGCAGACTATTTAAGTGCGAGCCCGTTTTGGCCAAAGTTAAATCATCGACCCATTTGAGGACTTCTTGGACATTCATAGGCGATACATATACTGATTTTAGGGGATTATACTACTTTTTGCACCCTTTTGCAACCTAGTGCGACTAAACTACACTTTTTGCTACTAATAATTCCTCAGACAGGTCGGTTCAAGTCTATACCAGGTTAGACTTTTTATCACTTTACAAATGAGCAAAAAAATTTACCATAGAATATGAATGTATTAAAATTTTAGAATAATGCAAGGAAAAATAACAGTAGTTGTTGGTGGACAATTTGGCTCCGAGGCCAAAGGTAAAGTTGTTTCTTATCTAGCTAATGAGTATGATATTGCAGTAAGAACCGGCTCTCCAAACGCAGGTCATACAGTTGTTTTTGAGAATAATATATACAAATTACAGCAAATTCCTGCAACATTTTTGAATAATAACTGCACTTTATGTATTGGAGCGGGGGCTTTGATAGATCCTAAAATCTTAAAAAGAGAAGTAGAAATAACTCAAACAAAAAATCGGTTATTTATAGATCCAATGGCGGGAATTATTGAAGCACAACACGCAGTAGAAGAAAATTTATTATCACAAACAATAGGTAGTACAGGAAAAGGATGCGGCGCAGCATTAATTGATAGAATCCGAAGACAAGAATTTAAATTTGCCAAAAATTGTTTACAAGAATATCAAATCACAGATACTACCGAGCTTATCAACAAAGGCATAGACAATGGCCAAACTGTTCTTGTAGAAGGTACTCAAGGATTTGGGCTATCCATATATCATGGCTTTTACCCTTATGTTACTTCTCGTGATACTACTGCTGCTAGTTTTATTACAGAAGCAGGTATTTCTCCGCGATTAGTTACAGATATTATTTTAGTAGTGAGAACTTACCCTATCAGAGTAGCGGGCAATTCAGGTCCCTTGCCGAATGAAATTAGCTGGAGTGAGCTATCAAAAAGAATTGGCAAAAATATTCAAGAAACTAGTACAGTAACAAAAAAAATACGAAGGATAGCTGAGTTTGATATGGAAATAGTAAAAAGAGCTATTATTGTTAATCGACCAACTCAAATTGCGTTACAATTTTTAAACTATCTTTTCCCTGAAGACGAAAACGTAGTAGCATGGTCGGAATTAAGCTCTGAAGCAAAACATTATGTAACCAACATGGAAAATCAGTTAGGAATACCAATTACTCTTATTGGTACAGGTCAATCTCATGATGCGATGATCGATAGACGCTGAACAACAATCTAAATAAGTGTAACTATGAACTATTAATTTTTGGGTAATGGAAATGAAAAAAATAATTTTTGTTACGGGTAATCGCTCGAAAATGGATCAATTACGTTTTATTGTTAGACATTTTCAAGTGCCTATAGAAATCATTAGTGCTAGAGAAGTATATGGAGAAAGTTTATCTTATGAAGAAATTGGCGATACAGTAGAAGAAGTAGCATTAAATGGGGCTAAAGAAATATCTACTAAAATTAGTATGCCTGTAATAACAGAGGATACTGATTTGAGAATTGACGCTTTAAATGGAGAACCAGGAATAAGAGCAGGAGCCTTTTTAAAACAGTTTGGACGTCAAGAAATTTTAAAAAGAATGGAAGGAGTATTTAATAGGAGAGCCACTATTTCTTCAGCCGTTGCATATGCACAACAAGATGGTTTTAGCAAAACTTTTGTTAACCGAGTATATGGTCAAATTCATACGACAGAGAAATTCGGCAATTTTCCGGCTTGGGTAAGTCCAACCGATACCAATCCATTGGGAGGAGGATACAACTCTATATTTATCCCTGAAAGATCTAATGTAACACTTGCAGAGATCAAACCAGAAGAAGCAATTCATTGGTCGTATCGAGAAAAAAATTTTATAGATGTTATACAATTCATTATGGCATTAGAATAATTTTTGATGAATGATGCTTCAAAATCTCGACACCCTTATGCTACCAATCTAATCTAGAGTCTGACGGACCCTACAACTTTCCTCATATCACCATATTACTCTAAAAAAGTGATCGCTCTTGCATTTTAGAGAAGGCGATCGCTTTTTGCTCTTAGTCTGGGATAACTTCAAAAGCATCTTTATCATATAATCGATAAACATAAAAATCACTATCTAATGTAAAGATTCGCTTAATTTTTTGACTTTCTGCCACAGCCACCAGAGAAGCATCTGCTAAATCCATCGGTATATCTTGATATTTTTCCATCAAAACTTTCATCCGTTGACATTCTGCTTCATTATTTACATGAAGATACAAGGCTTTTCTATTGATGAACTCCCATAAGATTGCCTGTGCTGACCAACCTCGCAATTCTGATAAAAAGTACATCGCTTCAGTAAAACAAGGCCATGTTGTTAAGAGAGAACCTGTTAGTGTTTTGTAAGTTTGAACACATTTAACATGGGCATCTCCCTGACCTTTATCAATCAGAGCAATGAGAGGTCCAGTGTCCACTAAAATCATGGTCTTCGCAGTCCTTGTTTAGATAATTTTGTGGCAATCTGTTCGCCGAAATCAGTTGACTGAAACTGATGATGAGGTTCAACTTGACTATCAATAGCCCCAATTAAATCTGCGATTTTTTCAGATAACGGTTCGGCTTCAGGTTGTGGCCGTGAAAGTTGAGACAAAATCCACTTTTCAGGAGTTAAACCTTGTTTTTGGGCAACTTCTCGGAGAGCTTGGTAAGTGTGTTCAGATAGTATAAGGGTATGTTCTGACATAATTTGACTCAGTTTGCTTGCTCCTATTTTAACACTGCTCAATGTTAATTTGTCACGGGAGATTTGGGTTATTCCCATCATTTATGGGAGAGGGTAACACACCCTACATACCCTTAAATATTAGCAGCCTGGGGCCGATCGCGCCTAGTTGCGGATACCATATCGCCTGAGACTAAGAAACCGGGTTTCTGTGAGAGTTTGTCCATCCTCACCAAGATTGGCAATAGAAACCCGGTTTCTGAACAAATCGCGATCGCGCCCGGTTACGGATACCATCGCGATCGACTCAGAAACCGGGTTTCTTTTAGGGATTCTGCATCTTTACTCAGATTTGACTAGAAACCCGGTTTCTCGGCACATCCGAATCGCGCCTCGTTACGGATACCATCGCGATCGACTCAGAAACCGGGTTTCTTTTAGGGATTCTGCATCTTTACTCAGATTTGACTAGAAACCCGGTTTCTCGGCACAGCGCGATCGCGCCCGGTTACAGATACCATATCGCGATCGACTAAGAAACCGGGTTTCTGCGAGAGTTTGTGCATCCTCACCAAGATTGGCAAGAGAAACCCGGTTTCTTTAGCCGCGTTTCTGGGTGAACCACCAACCAGGAAATTCAGGAAGAAGCGCCAGCTTCATCAGACGCAATTAACCAGCAATCATCCGGGCATCTCCCGTGCCATAATGGTTTTATTTTAACCAGTCAGGGAGGGCTTCCTGCCCCCATTGGGGAGGATGGGATAAGATACTATGACCATGATCCGCGAGGTCAACATCCGAGGCTTCAAGTCCATTCACTCCGCCACCCTAGAACTAGGCCGAGTGAATTGCTTCATCGGTGCCAATGGAGCGGGCAAAAGCAACCTACTGGAAGCCCTGGGAGTGTTGGGAGCCGCAGCCAATGGAGTCGTCGATGATGAAAGCCTGCTCCGTCGTGGAGTGCGCGCAGGCTTACCCAGGCTGTATAAAAGCTCCTTTGTGACAGACCGCACTCCGGCCCACATTGCTATTGGGGTAACAGGCTCAAACAACGAAGCCTATCGCGTTTCTTTGCTTAATCCCCTCGATTCCCCTGAACCCGCGTGGTCCTATAAAACCGAAGTCCTCAGCGACGGCTATGAGGAAATCCTTTCTGATGGCATTCGCAACAAGAAGAACCTCAACCCCAAAGCGGGCTTGGCCGCCTTGCAGTTAGTGGATCTAGCCCCCAATAATGCCGCGGCTCAACTCATGCAGCGCCTCCAAGAATTCGCGATTTATTGCCCGAACACCCCCACCCTCCGTGGCATCGTCCCCGACCAACAATCGCGTTTCCCCCTAGGGCTCAACGGTGGACAACTCGCCGAAGGGTTTGCCGCCCTGCGCCAACACTTAGAGGGCAGAGGGCAAGAGGGTGAGGATATTCTCGATCAAGTGCTGGAATTGATCGACTGGGTGGCTGATATCCAAACCACCAGCTATGGAACTAACCTGCTATCGCCCAAGGTGCCTCGGACTAAGCTACTCCTGAAATTCCGCGATCGCTTTATGAACCAAAGCCGCAACGAACTCACCGCCTATGATGCCAGCGAAGGCGCACTTTACGTCATCTTTGCGGCTGTGCTGTGCCTCTTACCCCAAGCTCCCCGACTGCTGGCGATCGACAATCTCGACCAAGCCCTGAATCCCCGGCTGCTGGTACGGCTGATTTCCCGTCTTTCCGGCTGGCTTCACGATAATGACCGCGATCGTCAACTGCTGTTAACTGTCCATAATCCCGCGGCCCTCGATGGTCTGGACTTACTTGATTCTGAGGTGCGCCTCTTTGTGGTAGAGCGCAATAGCAACGGTCAAACCTGTATCCGTCGCCTCACTCTCACCCCCGAACTCACTCAACTAAACCAGCAATATCCCCTATCACGCCTCTGGCTCATGGGGCATCTAGGAGCCGTGCCCAATGTCTGATGCGTTAAAAATTGCCCTAGTCGCGGAAGGGCCAACGGATTTTGAAGTGATTCAAGCCGCCCTTAAAGCCGTGTTACCCAATCCATTTATTATGACGCTCCTGCAACCGGAAGCGACTCAGCCGCAAATGGGAGGCGGTTGGGGCGGTGTGCTGAAATGGTGTCACGCGGCGCAACAGAGGCATCATGGCTCCCTCGATACTGACCCCACTCTGAGGGCCTTTGATTTGCTGATCATTCATGTAGATGTGGATGTATCGACTGCCCAATATGACAACTGTGGAGCCGGGGTGACAGAACTAGCGCAGCAGAACAACTGGGGAATTATCCCCTGCTCACAGCCCTGCCCTCCCGTAGCCGATACTGTGGATGCTTTGATGAGCGTGATTCAAAGCTGGTTAGGAGGGGTTACTCCCCGCGATCGGACGCTTTTTTGTTTGCCAGCCCAATCCTCCGGCACCTGGTTAGCCGCCGCGGTACTCTCTCCAGGGCATCCTCTCCTAGCCCGCGGCGAGTGCGATCTCAACCTAGAGAATAGACTGGCAAATCTACCCAAAGGACAGCGTATCAAGAAAAACACGCGAGATTACCAAGTCCATGCACCTCGCATTACCCAGCATTGGACACAAGTCAAAGGACTTTGTAGCCAAGCCGCAAAATTTGAGCAGACTGTGTTAACCGCAGTCAGTTCCCTGTAGTAGTGCTTATTTTTCGCCCCTGGTGAATTTATGAAAATTCAGAGGGTTGGTTGAGTGTTGCGAATAATAGTCTGAAGAAAATAAAGCCAACCGGCCAATGAAAAAAACCCAGCAACAGAATAAAATAGAATGATTTTGCTTTTGCGCGATCGCGCCCGGTTACAGATACCATATCGCCTGAGATTAAGAAACCGGGTTTCTTTTAGGGATTCTGCATCTTTACCAAGATTGGCAAGAGAAACCCGGTTTCTGAGCACATCCGAATCGCGCCCGGTTACGGATACCATATCGCCTGAGATTAAGAAACCGGGTTTCTGTGAGAGTTTGTGCATCCTCACCAAGATTGGCAAGAGAAACCCGGTTTCTGAACACAGCGCGATCGCTTTGGGCCAGTGGCGAGTAGGGACACGGCAGTGCCGTGTCCCTACTTCTTCCTTGACAAGAGATTAAAACCCCACGACAATTTAATTCTGTTGGCAACAACGTTCCCAATATATCTTCGCCACGCGATCGCGTTTATTTTTCTGCCAACAATCAGCAAACAAACACCCCGCGTCCTTCTTATTCCCTTGGTTATAAAGCGATAAAGCCTCTGTAAAAGTTTCTCTGGTCCCTAACTTACCCTGTTTGATTTCTGGAGAATCAGTCTCAAAAACTTCATAAACAGTAACGGGTTGAGATTTTCCTTTCACCTTCACCGTATCAATTATGCGAATGGCATAATCATTAGGATGGAGCAATCTTATATAAGTTTCCTCAGTAATTAACAGTGACACGCCATAATTTTTTGTCAACCTTTCCACACGAGAAGCTAAATTTACCGCGTCACTAATTACCGTACCATCCATACGATTTCGTCCGCCAACGGTACCAAGCATCAAAGAACCCGTATTAATTCCCATACCAATTTTAATCGGTTGATAGCCCGAATTAGCACGATGTTGATTATATTCAGCTAATAGATATAACATGGCAATTCCCGCTTTTACCGCGTTATCCGCTTCACCGCGAAATAGTGCCATAATCGCATCACCAATATATTTATCAATAAAGCCATTATTTTCTACAATCGCGGGTTCCATCCGAGAGAGATAAGCATTAATAAATTTAAAATTATCCTCGGGCGTCATCCTTTCTGAAAGCGTGGTAAAGTCACGAATATCGGAAAATAACACCGACATTTCTAACTGCACTTGATCGCCTAATTGTACATCAACAATGCTAGACTTTTCGAGAAACTGGAGAAATTGGCTAGGGACAAAACGCTGATAGGCTTGATTTAGTTCCGCGAGTCTCTTTTCATTAGCACGAATTTCTGTATAAAGTTTGGCATTTTTAATGGAAATCGCGGCTTGTCCTGATAATAATTGTAACACTTGTAATCGCTCTGGTGTAAAGGCTCGATTGGTCAAATTATTTTCTAAGTAAACAATACTGACAAGCTGACTTTGATTAATCAATGGGACACATAAAATTGATTTAGGATTATTGGCTTTTATATAAACATCGTTAGTAAATTTACCCTCTTGGGTAGCATTGTCTAATACTACACTTTCTTGAGTACGAGCTACATAATTGACGATTGATTGGGAAATATTATGATAATTTTCTAGGGGGATAGATTGCAAGACTGTTATTTGCTCTGAGTCGATTCTTCCCGCGGCTTCAATCAGCAATTTTCCTTGATTCATCAAAATCAAGTAGCCTTTTTGCGCTCCGGCATTTTCTATCAGAATTTTCATTAGACTAGATAGTAATTTATCCAGCATAATTTCTCCTGAAATCGTGATGGTTGCTTTCATAACTGTCGCGATATCGAGATAGAAACTAGAACCACTTGTGGTGACGACTGGGGTAAGTTGGGTGTCTTTGGTTGTGACGGAAATGGCTGTTAAAAGTTGGGGATATTGCTGCTCTAAGTGTTTGACTTTGGCATTAGCTCCCCAAACTTGATAGTGATAATGAGCTTCTTGCATATAGGCTTTAGCAATTAATTCTTTGTCTTCCGATAGATAAAACTTCGCGGCTAATTCATATCCCAGGGCGGCTTCATTAATATATTGATTTTCTTGGGCTCCTTTTATAGCGCGATCGTATAAGTCCATTGCTTCTAATTTTTGTCCCAAAACTCGACACTTTTCTGCTTCTACTAAATCCACTTTATGCTGATAATTCATCGGGGCATAGTCGGCCCAATATTGTTGTAATTGGGTTTGGTTTTCTGCCACACGCGTCCAGGCTTCCGATGTCTGATCTAAGGGTTGACTCAACTGTGCTAAAGCAATCAGAGAATCATAGAGATAAAACGCGGCTCCACAGATAAATCCCGCACCATTCATTATATCGCGTCTGCACTCAACGGCATAGTTTTTCGCGCGATCAATTTCCCCAAACAAAAAGCAAAGTGTCAGTTTATATAAATAGAAAAAATACACGGCAAGCAAGTCATTAGAAGAGATGAGCAGGGGCAGAAATTCCGTTTCAGAGAGATAACTATTGCTAGATACAAGACTAGGATGATCGGGTAAATCTAGCAAAATTAAAATACATTCCCAATGGAGTCGACAATAATTGGCTGATGTTAATTGATTTAATTGCATCAACTGATTGTAGTAGGCGCGAGTATCCTGCTCTAAAATAGCCAGAGGTTGACTACCCCAAAAAGAATTGATACAAAAATTACTGCCATTATATCCAGCAAATACTAGGTTGCCAACTTCTAGGGCGGTTGCATAGCCTTCTTGCAAGAGTGGTAGGGTTTCTTTTACGTGAAATTTGCGGTGCAGGATAAAGGCTCCTAGCACAGTTAATACTTCCGGTTTAATCGCTTTTGTATCTAATTTTGAGATGACATTGAAGGCTAATTTACCAAATTTTGTGGCTGTATTTATATCACGAAAATTACAGAGAATGATGCCATAAGTAGAATAGCTAAAAGCTGAGTAAGCTGTATTTCCATGTTGAATTGATAATTTTACTGAGAAGGAAACTAGGAATGGAAATAAGGGTGAACCTGATACGAACGCGGCGGGAATAACACTACTAACAGTTTGGACAATGGCGAGTTTTTCTGCATCTGTCATTACTGGTAATTGAACTAAATCTTCAATGTTTCTGTCTCCAATTATTTGCCGGATCTCTTGGATTTTTTCTTCTATATCTGTGGGTGTGGGTGCTTTGGGAAAAGTGATACCTAACTTTTGGAGAAACTGTTGCGCGATCGCGATCGCGTCGATAACTTTAGTTTGGGAGACATGGGCTTGAATTTTTATGCGGTAAACATTGACTTGTTCGAGTAAGGAGTGTGCCTCTGTGGTGACAAGTTTAATAAATTGTTCCATTTCTTGAAAGTCTCCGCAGAGAAAAGCTATTTCTGCGGCTAATTCATGGAGAGCAAGAGTCATTTTATATTCCTGTTTCCAACTATTTTCTCCTAATAGAGATAAGCCCCGTGTGACATATTCACGAGCCCCTTGATACGCGGCGGAGGCTCTGGCTTTGCGACAGGCGATTAGATTCAGTTTTGCTAATTCATTTCGCTCGGTTTCTTGGGTAATTAAAGAAATTCCATAGTTTAATTGATTTACCAGTTTGAAAATATTTTCTTCTATCGCGTCGTGGGAAATTTGCTGTAGTAGTAGTTTGCCGATTTGATAATGGGTACTCGATTTTTGGTTGTCAGGAATCAGAGAATACGCGGCTTGTTGAATGCGATCGTGGGGAAATTTGTATTCGAGGTTTTGGGAAGGGGTATTTGCTAAAGCAAAAGCTAGAAATTCCTGGGAAGCCAGAATTAATTCCACATCCCCAGGGTTGCCCACAAGAGTCACTAAATTTTCCGCCACCGCGGGCTGTAAATACCTCACTGTTTCTGGCAAATCTTTTTCACTAATTAACCCCAGAGTTGTCAAATCAAATAAATTACCGATACACGCGGCTAATTTTAATAAATTTTGTGTTTCTTCTGGCAGTTTTTCAATTTTTCCTGCCATAAGTTCCACCACATTATCTGTAAAGCCCCGTGCTTTAATTTGCTCTAAATTCCATTGCCATTGAACCTGATTAAAGTCAAATTCTAACAAATTTTCTGTATAAAGCGACTTTAAAAACTCATTAATAAAAAAGGGATTTCCTCCGGTTTTTATTAAAACTAGCTCCCCTAAAGATGTTACGCGGTAATCGGAGCTCTTTACCGTATCACTAATCATTTGCGTAACAGTTTTTAAATCCAATGAAGACAGGAAAATTCGATTGATTTTGGCCCCATTTTTGGCAATTTCATCGAGAGTTAAGATTAAGGGATGGGCGGGGGAAACTTCATTATCTCGATAGGCTCCAATTAAAAAGAGTCCGGGTGATGCAGCACTCATCAACAGTTGCATCAATTTTAAAGATTCTCCGTCTGCCCATTGCAAATCATCCAGAAATAAGGCTAAGGGATGTTCCGATTTCGTAAAAACTTTAATAAAGTTCTGAAATCCTAAATTAAACCGATTTTGGGCTTCATGGGGACCGAGTTCTGGTACGGCTGATTGCTTACCAATAATTAATTCGAGTTCGGGGATAACTTCAACAATTACTTGTCCATTAACTCCCAGGGCGGCTAATAGCTTCTCTCGCCATTGATTGAGTTTATTTTCGGTTTCGGTTAATAGTTGTTTGATTAATTCTTGAAAAGCACTCACCACCGCACTATAGGGAATATTGCGCTGATATTGGTCGAATTTACCGGAAATGAAATAACCTCGTTTCTCTGTAATGGGTTTATAGAGTTCTTGCACTAAAGCTGATTTACCAATTCCTGAATATCCGACAATTAACATTAATTCGCTGGCCGATGAAGTCACGCGATCGAAAGCTGTTAATAAAGTCTCTATTTCTGTTTCTCTACCATAGAGTTTTTGCGGAATCTGGAATTTGTCGGAAATATCTTGACAACCGAGAGGGAATTGTGTTATATTTTTAGTAGTCTCTAATTGTTGTAAACATTCGGCTAAATCCCCCTGGATTCCCAAAGCACTTTGATATCGCGCTTCGGCATTTTTTTCGAGCAATTTCATTATGATGTCTGAAAGAATTTGAGGAATTTCATGATTAAGTTCCGAGGGGGGTAATGGCTGTTTGGCAATGTGACAGTGGACTAATTCTAAGGTATCTTTTGCGGTGAAGGGCAGTTGGTTTGTCAGTAGTTCATAAAAGGTGATGCCCAGGGAATAAAAATCTGTGCGATAGTCGAGAGGGCGATTCATTCTCCCGGTTTGTTCGGGAGATATATACGCGAGAGTTCCTTCAAGGATGTTGGGATTTTTTAGGGTGGTATTTTCTCGGCTTAATTGGGTGGAAATCCCAAAATCTATAATTTTTACTTGTCTGGTGCTAGGATTAAAAATGATATTGGATGGGTTAATATCTTTGTGAATGATATTCTGGGCGTGAATTTGTCCTAATATTTCAGTAACTTTGATGGCAATTGAGAGAAATTCTAACAGAGTAAAAGAGGATTGCTGATGACATATTTTTAAGGATTCACCGCCAAAGTCCTCCAGAAACATGATGAGAGTATTTTGATATTTCTGCAAGTCATAAACTTTGATCACCCCAGTCAGATTTAGGGATTTAGTCATTTGATATTCGGTGCGGTAGCGGGCGATTTCTTGGGGGGTGGGATAATTTTCTTTGAGGATTTTGAGGATGAGGGGTTGACTGTCATTCTCCCGAATTCCTCGATAAACTAGGGAGTTGGCACTTTCATAGATTTGCGCTTTAATTTTAATGCCAGGAATGGTTAGCATATTTAACTTTTGTTGTTAAGGGTTATTATTTTATACTCTGGCGAAGTGCTCGATTCTGACAGTGACAGTCTGCCCTGGAGTCTTTCAAACGCATCTATCCTACGCGATCGCGCCTCGTACTCGTTGTCTCATCGGTTTTCTTGCCCCATGACTCTCAAACTATCTGCCAGCTACTTCGGTAATTAGTATCTTTCTAGGTTATATCTACAGGGAATGGCAAAAAACTATTTCAATCGGAATAGAAATTAAATAACTTGAGTATTTGGTTTGTTGGGGAGCCCTGGAGATAGAAAAGATATCTCCATAAACTACTGTAGGGTAGGCATCCTGCCTGTCATTGCACTGTAGGGTAGGCTAACCATGCCATTGCACTGTAGGGTAGGCTAACCATGCCATTGCTCCGATTTTTAGCAGATATCTAAGGCAGGCAAGATGCCTGCACTATTTTATTAATGTTTCATTCCTAATCGGAAAGAGGGTTGTCTTGGGTGCATCTCCTCAACGTAAATTGGCAGTCGGAGCCTCTCACTCCCTAGGGATCGGGCTGGGGCGCGAGACGCTCTGATGCTCCGCACAGGCTACGCCAACCCACTACAGTTTTTTTTGCTTCTTTGAGATGCTCCCCTGCCCAGGAGCCTTTCAAAGGCATCTATCCTACGCGATCGCGCCTCGTACTCGTTGTCTCATCGTTGGTTTTCTTGCCCCATGACTCTCAAACTATCTGCCAGCTACTTCGGCAATTAGTATCTTTCTAGGTTATATCTACTGAGAATGGCAAAAAACTATAGCAAGTCTAAATCATTCATAAAGATTTGTAGGGGTAGCGCTCTCGTGCCTACCTCATTGCCCCCCGCACGCGGGGGGTTGGGGGCAGGGCTGTTTCATTCTAGGATTTTCTGCTTTCCACGATCAATTTTGCTACCTACAAATAGCCTAGATAAACCCACCCCACTTAATTTCTGGATGGGGATGGGGCGGGTTTATCTCATTTGTCGGTAGGTATCAGAGATTTCGGTGAACCCGCCCCTACAGTAGGACTTGCGATCCCCAAAGATGCTTTTTCCGGTGAGAATGAAACAGCCCTGCCCCCAACCCCCCGCGTGCAGGCAGGGCAAGGAGGGGTAGGCACAGGGGCGCTACCCCTACAAATCTGCAATTTTAATAATTTCCAGAGTCTTCGGAGGCATTATGAGAACTTTTTGACAAAATTAAATGCAGTACATTTAATTCCTTAGATGTCAATAAATAATTATCGGTAAACATTTTTTGTCTCATTTCTTCTAAGCTATAACTTCTCAAAATTATAAAGGGAAATAGTTGATAGCGATCGCCGATAGGTAAAACACTACTAACGGGAAAGATCGATCGCGCATAAGTGGATAAAAGATCCCGAAATTTTGCCGTGTCAGGCTCCGAGGGAGCACCTTCCCAATAGTTGCTCAATTCTTCATTGTTAATAAAGGCAAATAAGGGGATAACATAATAGCGATCAAACCTTTTACTTTCCTGCTCAAAACTTTGATCCTGATCTACTTTTTTCAGTAATTTAACTAATTGTATGCCACCGCCCTTGATCGCGGCACGCAAATTTTCGGGATACAATTTCTTATTGCGCGCTATCTCCCTCATTTTATCTAGTAACTCATCATTAACATACTTATTAATCTGATCAACCAACCCCTGTTTATACTTTTCTTCTAAGGTTTGATCGCCCAGAGGAACAACCAATAAATTACCCCAAATTATCCCTGCTTCAATATTACCATAATCTAGCAATTTGTCAAGATTATTTCGACAAACTTCAGCAAAGTTTTTCGAGAAATTTTGTTGTAATTTCAGATAAGGCAAAAGATTTTGACTCTGGTGCTCTGGGGGGCGTAAAATAAACTCACCCCGATTAAAAAGATTATGCAAACTATTATAAACATCTCGCAAAACAGTATTGTATTTTTTCCGACGATACTCACTGTCTAATTCCTTCAATAAATGAGAAATTTGATTAGTAAAAGTATCTCCGGCAGCCGACACAGATTTCCCCCCAAGAGGGATTATTAAAAATTTATCACTGCCTAAATAGCCATAGCCCATAATGCGTGTCATTATCGACGTTTTCAGAATGAGCAAAATATTTAATAAACTTAATTTGCTTTCTTGTAAAGACATTTCATTTCGCTCCTCCCTGGGGCTTGAGAAAGGAGGAGTGCTTTCGACTTTAGCTTCTAAATATTTAACTTGATCTGACAAATAAAATACTAATTCTTTATCCTCATTATCGAAAGTTTTGCCCCTTTCATCCTCACCTCGTCCCCGATAAATAACTTGGATCACTTCCATGAGATTTTTTTCGAGTTGAAACTTAGGAATATCCACCAGAATATGTTTAGTTTTAGGAAAGGATAAACCACGACTTCCTGAAGCCGTCATAAAAATGACTTTGGCTTTATTTTTGTACTTATGTATATTGTCTTTTTCCTCATCAGAAACATTAGCATTAATTTCTAAGTAATCTTCATTGGGTTTAAATGCTCTTTCCGCTTTAATTGTTTCAATAAGTTCGGCTAAACGGCGTTTATCTTGAATATAAACAATAATTTGTTCAACCCCAGGAAGCGAGAGACGATCGCGGATATCTTTAATAATTTCTTTCTGCACTAATTTCACTAAATCATTCTTTTCTCCTAGGGGGTTATTTTCTTGAAGTTTAACGGTTTGTACAAAGACTTTATAAGTCATATCTAAACTACGGGCTGGATAGGAATTAGCATTAATAGCTACAGCCTTTTGTTTTTTGAATTCAAAGTGATCGACTTGTAAAGCTTCCACAGGAGTAGTTAACTTTTTGAAATAGATTTTATCCGGCTCTGGGGAAGCATCATTGAGATGTTGTAGAATCGCCTCTTGATCAACAATAGAAGCATCCGCAACGATCACTTTAGTATTAAAATATGTGGGTAATTCATACTGATTAACGATCTTGGTAATTCCCTGCAAAAACTCCGCGCCTCCCTCATCACCCGTAATTTCATCTATCATAATAAATAAATGTTTAATCCGTTGAGAAATTTGACGCATTTTCGCGGGAATCAGCTTGCCGTCTTTATCATTCCAAGCATCGTTAAATATTTTACTAAAATGCTCTAGTGTATCCTCTTTATTTTCATTTTTCTTTAATGATTGAAGACAAACAGTCGCGACAATATGATTCGATGATTGAGTATTAATAAGAGCGTAAATGGCTTGAGAAATAGTCTGGAGCACTCCCTTCGTTTTAGTCTTTGTAGGTTTAATTGTATAATCATTCTTTCTTTCTACTTTAGTTTGACGATATTCCTGACGGGTAATTTCTCGGTTTTCTCGATCATCTGCCCAAAAGTGAACGGTTTTTTCGCAGAAATCTTCTTCCTTGGTATTGGTTAAGTATTTAACCGTGTAATTCCCATTATTAGTGTTGATAATGTTAGCATTAGTGTAGAGACAAAACACGCGATCGTCACACAATAACCCGGTGTTGGGATCTTTAAATTTTTCCAGAATATCAAGATTAACTTGTTTGCGGGGACTGGCATAAAATAAGAGAAAACCGTCCTCAATACCATGCTCTTTCAGAAAAGACGCGATCGCGGTAGTTTTGCCGATACCAGGATTTCCTGTTAAAAATAGATAAGTTTGATCGGAATTAAGATATTTGCGAATTAATTCTCCATGAGATTTCCGTAATTCTAAGCCCGGAGTTAAATCTAATTTCGTGGCTAATTCATCGGAAATCGTACCAATAGAATTAGCAAAATTATCAATTGTTTCGGTATAAATGATCGGGCTATTGTCAGTATCATGTTTAATCTCGAAAATACTCGTGATAAAATCATTACCCTTGGGAAAACTATATTTCGCATTCTCTTTAATAGTGTTTAAAACCCTGGAGCGGGCTTGATTTATATCGGGAGATGTTTGCTCCTTAAATTTGTAAATCTCCGCACAAGTTTTTAATAAATCCAGATTTTCTTTACGCAGACAAAGAGTATTGAGAGCGCGATCGGTATATCCTACCACATTAAAAAGCACATCATCATCGTGATTAATAATTCCTTGTGCTAAGAGAAAACCGTAAAAACTATCAGTATAACTCCCCGCTTGAATTAGCTTAAAATCTTCCTTATCGTTATATTTAAAAGCCGTCAAATAATCCTTTAATTCCGCGGATAAATTCACACCAAAAGTGCTAGTATCGATCCGCAAATTCGCGAAGACACTTTTGGCGCGTAAATAACTAATATCTTTGATTAATAATTTTCGCATCGTTTCGATGTCAGCTAAATCATCATCTACGCGAGGAGTAAAAGCCGACAAATCAACACAAAAAATTCTCAAGTTTTTACCATATTGTAAAAGCATGAGGGTATCCGCGTTTAAAAATTCTCCTTCTTTGCGATAATCACGAAGGAGAGAATCATCAATTTTATCCGCGGGTAATAACTGAGATAATATATCTTTGGCTGACTGAATTTCCGGCTTCGGATGAGTTTTGAGGGAATTTTCGCCCACGAAAGAGCATTGATAGTAAAGAATAGTTAATTGGGAAGGTTTGCCCCCTAAAGATTTGACATATTCGCCCCAGAAATTTAAGCCTGATAAAAAGCCTTTATGGAGAAAATACATCAACCATTTTTCCACCTGATTTTTTCGTGATATGGTGATCTCATCGAAATCGGGTGTTTGAATTAATTGATTTAGCATCTTCTCCCAATCAAGATGCTCTAAATCTTGCTGATATAATTCAGCAAAGTTATGTTTAATCTTATGTTGTTTAATATAGGCAAGGATGCCAATATTAAATCCGACTTCAAAGATGTGCCCTAGATATTTTTGCATCATGGTATTTTTCTCCTCGTAATCATTAGACATCTCCTAAAACTACTGTAGGGTAGGCATCTTGCCTGCCATTGATCCGATTTTTAGAAGATGTCTATTAATCGCTCTTCTCATTTTATCTCAAATATTAGCCCTCTTTCAAAAATAAGGTGAAAGGCAGGCTAATGCCTACCCTACCATCATTTTTGCAGATGTCTATTCAACCACAAGGGTTATTAGCTCCCCAATAAATGCTTAACTTCCGTCAAAAAAGCTAAACAATTAAAATCCGCGCTCCCATTAATATGCTTAAACACCGACTCAACCCCCACAGACTCATCACCAATAATGCGCCCATAGGGGTCCAATTTTAAACTCATCTTTGAGCGTGATTCATTCCGAGATAAGTGAAAACATAACAGACAATTTAACAATGTATTTCTCATTTCTCCATCATAAATTAAACCTTCCCGAATATCTTCATCATCTAATATTCCCTGATAGATATTTAATAACGTCGAATACGCGATCGCGCCATTATAAAAATTATTATTACCGGATACCTTAATCCCATTTAACACATTGAAAAACATCACCGCGTTGCGCCCACTATCTTGAAACATAGTCGTTTCTAATTCCTGAATATCATCAATATAAAATGATTTTGCTTCATTTTTCGGAGTGATCACATAATATTTATCAAAAAATATCGGATAAATCTTAATATCCTCTCTTTTCCCTTTCAAAGTGCCAATTAAAGTCTTAGACATAAAAAATAATCGCTCATCTTCCTCCGCATTGGTAATATGTAAATTGCTACTATAAGGAGCTTGTGCCACATAGATAAAATGACGATAACCCGCGCCATAAAGTTCGCTGACAATATCACCTAAAATGGGCGGCTCATTATACATATCTCTGACAAGATAATTTTCGGAAAAAGTCCTTAACATCTCTACTTGAATAGTCTCATTTTGTATCCGGCTAATTGCCACAACTTCCCCCAGCAAATTAGCTTTACGTTGCTGTCGGCTACTCTTCCACCTTTTCTCATCACTATCTTGACTAGAAACAATAATAATCGCAAACTTTTGCCACTGTTTTGAAATATTACTATTAATTAACTGAAACTGCTTCGGCAAGATAGAATAAAGGGAACTTAAACCATTTCTAATATGCCACTTATCCGGCTCTTGTCTGATTCTAAAACCTTGAGAGTTTGCCCGATATTTTTCACTCAACAGTTGGCATAAAATCCGCGATACATAAGTCATAAATTTTTCTGTCGGGCGGGGATCTTCACGGTTGCCTTCATGGAGTCGAGCCATTGGTAGAAATAAATTTCTGGGTGCTTTTTCTAGCAGAAAAACTAAACTAATATAGGCAAGTAGCGACGTAGTAAATTTGTAAATAAATCTTGCCTTCAAGGTTAAACCATTGCCCTGATCATCCCAACGCATATTATCATAAGGAAAGACGATCATTTTATAGCCCGTTTTATCGTCAAAATTATCCGCGTATTTTTTCTTAGAGTTTTCCGTCTTGGGCACCCAAATGATCGGCAAGGCTTGAATCCCTTTAATATTATATTGCATCGTCAAATTTTCTGGTTTTTCTACCGGAAAATAGCGGATCTCTTCTAAGTCCATTTTTACGGTGAGCCGACAGAGGGCATCACCCTCGATCGCGTTTTTATCTACGGCAATATATTGCAGCACTTTCTTAGGTTTTTTCGCGACAAACTCACGAAACATTTTACGCTTTTCCTCCTCCCCGACAACATTATTAATGGCTTCCAATACCCCTTGTTTGACACGAATATATCTCACTATGTTTTGCTTCGGTAAAATCCTGGGCTGAGTCAGAAAAGATTTCAACAAAATTTTCAGTTTATCTATTTTTGAGGTGACATTAAATTTTTCAAACCCTTTGAAAAAATTGCGAAAAAGTTCCTGTTTTGCCTGCTCATCACTACCTTGCAATATAGGTAATACTCTTTGCTCAAAAACCTCTTTAGGATTGTATTCAAGCTCGGAATGATAGTTATAATTTGGGGCTAAAGGATTAGCACGAGAAGCAAAGATAAAGTAATATAAAAATGCTAATTTTAAAACCTTACGACTAAAAGTTTCAACTTCATAAGCATCAGCTATTTTTTGCTTGTGCTCATCACTATCAGGATTAAGCAAGTTTAAGTTATATTGAAATACCTTGTCACCACCTCTAGCTTGCACCGGATTATCAAATTTTAGTTTTAAACCCAAAATAAATTTACTTTCACCATTTTTTTGACTATCGGTGGTTTCGCCTAAATAACCATCGACTATGGGAATAATAGGGAGGGCATCAAAAGCTTCTGCCCGGGAAAACATCTCGCGTAAATTAACTTCAAAACCAGCATAACTGACGTTATAATCGCTTTCTGCTTTGTCAGGATCATTATTAATATATTCTTCGATTAATCTGAGACGACGAATTAAGTCTTCTAAATAAATGGTATTAGGATCTACTTTATCCCTCCCACGGATATTTTCTAATAAATATTCTAGGTAACATATTTTGGCTTCTTTTTTGAGTTTACCTAAAGTTTCTCGATCAATTATTCTAATCAACTTATGAAAATCAGAAGTATCATCTTGCTCCATCTCATCAAGGAGTGTATAAAGCTTTTCTTGAGCCTCTTCATTATCTGTTTTTTGATCAATATTATTTTTGATTCCCTCTTTTAAGG
>JBEDKD010000272.1:0-3255 GCA_041172365.1 Cyanobacteriota bacterium
ATTAACAATTGTCAATTATCAATTATCAATTACCCAATCCCCATTACCCATCACCCATTACCTATTATATCAAGTCCGGTTAAATACACCAAATGACTGTAGGGGCGGGTTCGCCAATATCTTAACTAAAAACCCAAAATCCAGTAAACCCGCCCCTCCTAATTATCTAATGATTCACCTGACTTAATATGAGGAATAAAGAGAAAATTGTTTTTTTTAGTCATAACTCATAACTCTCTTTTTTAGCCGATGACAATTTACTTTTATAAAGCTGACGATTCCTATGGGTGTTTTTCTAATTTTTCCTTACATGAAATTCACATCCAAAATCTTGATTGGCCAACGGTAGAACATTATTATCAAGCCCAAAAATTAGTCGGAACACGCGAGCATTATTTAATAGAAACCATACGGGCTTGCCCAACCCCTAATGACGCGGCTAAAATCGGTCGCGATCCCAGTCGGACCATTCGTGATGATTGGGAAAATGTCAAAATTCCTATCATGCGAGAGGCGGTTTTAATTAAATTTCTCACCCATTTAGATATTCAACAAGTTTTACTGGAAACACGCGATCGCGAACTTGTGGAAGATTCTCCTGTCGATTATTATTGGGGTTGTGGTAAAGATAAAACAGGTCTAAATCATTTAGGTAAAATCCTGATGAGTGTGCGTCAGGAAATTTGGCAAGGTACAAAAAACTAGAAAGTTACTGAGGAAAAAACTGTCTAAATTTCCCAGGATAACAAATCTACATCATCACCTCACCCTTGTCACAAATATTGTCAGAAAAAATTCTTATTTGATTGTTAATACTCCTTTAACTTTTAATTGAGCACGACTTACCATTGCCTCATAATAATCGGGTTTAATTTCTAAGGCTACTCCATAGGAACAAATCGCGTCTTCATAACTACCTAATTTTTCTAACGCGTCACCCCGTTTTAACCAAGCTTCACAACTATCGGGTTTCATTTGAATCAGGCGATCAAAAGTCTTAATTGTTTCTTGATACCGTTCTAATTTCATCAAAAGTAAACCCCTTTTCATCCATAATTCATAATAGTCTGGCCAAAGGTTTATTGCTTGATTATACGCGGCTAAACTTTCTTCATATTTTTCTAGTTTTTCTAATAGTTGTCCCCGTTTTAACCAAGCTTCAAAGTGATCCGGTTTAAATAGAATTACCTGATCGCACAACGCGATCGCGTCTTCATATTTCTCTAATTTTTCTAGGGCTACATAACATTGGCTCCAAACATGAGGGGCAAAAATATCGGTAGATGAACTTAAATTAATCACTTTCTCGAAACAAAAACGCGCATCTTCCTTTTGTCCTAAATTTGCCAAAGCCGCGCCGCGAGCATTCCAACCCGCGAGACACTCTGGTTGTATTTGTAAGGCATTCCCATAGGCAATAATAGCTTGTTTATATAACCCTAATTCGGCTAAAGCGATCCCACGGCCTAACCAAGCTTCCGTTACATTTTCATTCAATTTTGTTACTTGATCAAAAGACGCGATCGCGTCTTCATATTTGCCCATATTGGTAAAAACTTCACCCAGACTTAACCAAGCTTCCTGATAAGTGGGATTAAGATGAATCGCATGATTAAAACAAGTAATCGCATCCTCTTGCCATTGATGTTTTAACGTCATTCCTTTCTGATACCAAATTTGGGCATTATCCGGTTGAAATCTCAGGGCATTATCAAAGGAAACAATGGCATCACGGGAACGATTTAACTTTTGTAAAGTTTGACCTCTCTCCCACCAAATCAACCAATTTGTCGATGCCATTTGTAAGGCACGATCATAAGAATTTAGGGCCTCTCCATACCGTTGACATTCACTTAAAGCTTTGCCACGATTCAACCAGACTTCAGCATTTTGAGGTTGCAATTTTACCGCTTTTTCATAACAACTAAGGGCCTCTATATATAATTTTTGTTCCATCAATACATTTCCTTGATGTTGCCAAATTGTCGGTAAATTAGGTTTCAAGTCAATCACTTTTTTAAAAGCTTGCGTCGCAGTTACATATTGCTGTAATTTTTCTAAAGATAAACCCCGATGATACCAGGCTTCATAATGTTTTTCATCCAGAGAAATTGCCACATCTAATGACGTGATCGCGTCCTCATACTCTTGTAAACAAAAAAGAGAAACTCCTCGTAACGTCCACGCCCAATAATTTTTAGAGCCTAGGGAAATAGCGCGATCGCAAGCCGAAACAGCCTCCTCATAGCGACGTAATTTCTTTAAAGATGTCGCCAATTTTAACCAAGCTTGTAGCCAATCCGGTTTTAATTCTACCGCTTTTTTATAACAAACTACCGCGGCATCATAGCGTCCCGCACGATAAAATTTATTACCACGATCAAACTTAGGAAATGCCACTAAAATACTGAAAAATCCTAGTTTTGTTTCCGTGGATGTTTCATTTAAAGGTAAATTTAGAGACTCCAGGGGGAGAGACTTATTGGAATTAGACTCAGGAGACGCGATCGGAGTTTTCATCTTCATCACTCAACAGGGAAAGAACGAGGGGTGAGCTTGATTTTTATCTATAAACTTCTTACCTTATTTGATTCTATCATATTTTCAAAAGTTTGACAATATTACCCTTTATTCTTTCCTAGGTGATGGAAAAATTAATTGAGGAATGAAAAATCAATAAAGTAGTGCAGGCATCTTGCCTGCTTTGGGGCACCTATGGGCGAAACTACCAACCCCATAGTAGTGCAGGCATCTTCCCTGCTTTGGGGCACCTATAGGCGAAACTACCAACCCCATAGTCACGTTATTTAATTTCCATTCCTTAACCGTGATATCGACGAAGCATTGCTGATAGAAGAATCACGACACTTTCCTGTACAGAGATGTTGGGAATATGGGGCGAGATAGCATCACAAGCCATCAAGAAATGAGACAGTAAAACGAAGTTTCTGAGCCTAACTAGCCACAAGGTTTAATTACACGATCATGCTGATTGACATTGAGGTAATTGAATCGGGATTTCAATTAAAAATTCCGTCCCCTGATCAGGTTCCGAAAAACACTCTAAACGGCCATGATGTTTTTCCGTAATTAAATGATGGCAAATAGATAAGCCTAAACCTGTACCCTTACCTACGGGTTTAGTGGTAAAAAAAGGATCGAATAAACGATGTCTTACTTCTGGGGGTATCCCCGGCCCATTATCAGAAATACGGATCGCGATCACATCACAATTAACCACCTCCGTGCGGATAA
>JBEDKD010000273.1:0-3954 GCA_041172365.1 Cyanobacteriota bacterium
ACGGGTTTAGTGGTAAAAAAAGGATCGAATAAACGATGTCTTACTTCTGGGGGTATCCCCGGCCCATTATCAGAAATACGGATCGCGATCACATCACAATTAACCACCTCCGTGCGGATAAAAATAGTAGGTTGTTTGATCGACATGACACTCCTTTTAATATCCGAATTTTCTAACTCCTTATTATTAACCACTCGTGACCAAATATTCATCAATGATGAAGTTTTATTCAAGGATTCTTCTAAAGCATCAATCCCATTACTGAGGATATTCATAAAAACTTGATTGAGTTGACCTGCATAACATTCAACACGAGGCAAATTACCATATTCTTTTATCACAGAAATAGGTGGATGATTGCCATGAGGTTTGAGACGATGTTGCAAAAGTAATAAGGTACTTTCAATACCATCGTGAATATCGACTTGTTTCATTTCTGCTTCATCCAAACGGGAAAAATTGCGTAAATTCAAGATGATTTCCCGAATCCGTTCCGCCCCTAATTGCATCGAAGAAACCATTTTTGACAAATCTTCAACCATAAACTCAATATCAATATCTTCAGCCATATCTTGAATTTCTTCAACGGGTTCAGGATAATGCTTTTGATAAAGTTCTATCAATTTGATAATATCTTCAACATAACGATTAGCATGGAAGAGATTACCATAAATAAAATTAACCGGATTATTTATTTCATGGGCAATACCCGCGATCATTTGCCCTAATGAAGACATTTTTTCCGTTTGAATTAGTTGAGATTGAGTTTGTTGTAATTTGCGGAGAGTTTGCTCTAATTGATGAGCTTGAGTCCTGACACGAGACTCTTTTCTTCGTAGTGCTTCTTCCACCCGTTGACGTTTGACAATATCACGTTTTAGTTTGTCATTTGTTTTCAATAATTCTGCGGTTCTTTCAGCCACTAATTGCTGTAAATTTTCGTGGGATTTTCGTAAAGCTTCTTCCGCTTTCTTTCTTTCAATAACTTCCTGTTGTAAATGTTGATTTGCTTGCTTTAATTCTGCGGTTCTTTCATCAACTGCTTGCTGCAATAATTCAATAATTCCATACATTTCGGATGGATTTAAAACTTGTAATAAATTAGTTTGAGAAACAATACCCAATAATTCACCTTTCTTCCCCGTGACGACAAGACGACGGACTCGACGTTGTTGCATTTCTTGATGGGCGATCCATAAAGAATCATGGGATGATAAGGAAAATAAAGGTGTACTCATTACATCTTGTGCTTTAATGAGTGATAAATTTAACTCCAACGCGTTAAACTGTACAATATCTCTTTCTGTGACAATACCGATTGGACGAAATAAACCTTCTCTCTCAGAAGTGAAAACAGGATTATTGTAGCCCTTATACCCTTCTTCCTTGTCTCTTTTTCCTTCTTCTCTCACCTCAAAAATTTCTTCTGTAATCACAACACAACTGACGCGATGGGTTGCCATTAATTGCGCTAACTCTAAAACAGAAGTATGAACAGACGCATGAATGACTTGAGATGTCATCACATCGGAAACATAACGTAAACTTGTTAGTAAATTAACAGGTTGAAGAGCTTGACGGATACTTTCGGGGGTAACAATTCCTAGGAGTAATCCCTTTTCATTGACAATGGGTAAATGACGAATTCGATATTGTCTTAATATGGATAAAGCGGTGAAAATATCTTGGGAAGCTGTCAGGGTTAAAGTAATCACAGAATGAGTCATCACATCCGCGACTTTTACCCCATGTAAACTGATGCCTTGTGCGGTTAAGCGCACTATATCTCGTTCTGTAAAAACCCCTAGAATTGTTCCATTTTCCATCACCAGGACGCAACTGGCACGCGCTTCCCCAAGTCCACCACTATTGGTGGTATTGTCTAGTTGGCAAAAATCATGCCACCCCGGCAATTGACAACTGCTGCGGACTTGACTCATCAGTGTGAGAACATCGGTGAGAGACGTCTCCGGTTTCACTGTCAGGGGGGCGCGATCGATCGCCTGTTCTAAGGCTGATGAGTAAATAAGTAAACTATTAGGTTTCATAAGAAATTTGTAAATGAGATTAGAAAAATTTCTTATTATTCTTCACTAAAAATTCGGAAATATTAATTTTTTGTAATATATATTTACAATCTCTCTCAATCCGTACAATCTTTCGTTCTGCTCAAACCTTAAAAAAAGCTGAAAATATAGGAAAAAAGTTGTCCCCTTATCAGAAAGGACAAGGGGATCAAAATTTACGCGACATTTACAAAAGCTTGGAGTAAGCTTTCAAACAGTTGAATACCATCGGTGTTGCCTAACATGGGATCGGAGGCTCTTTCCGGGTGAGGCATCATGCCTAAAACATTTTTTTCACGATTACTGATACCCGCGATGTTATTTAGAGAACCATTGGGATTTGATTTCTCCGTAATTTCACTGAGTTCGTTACAATAACGGAAGAGAATTTGTTGGTTATCTTCTAATTCTTTGAGGGTATCAGCATCCGCATAATAACGGCCTTCTCCGTGGGCAATGGGAAGGGTAATTATTTGACCTTTTTGATAGAGATTTGTCCAGGGGGTATGAGAATTTTCCACCTGTAGAGGTTGGCGATCGCAAATAAAATGTAATCCTTTATTTCGGACTAAAGCACCGGGCAATAAACCCGTTTCGGTTAAGACTTGAAAACCGTTACAAATCCCCAGGACAAATTTCCCTTTTTTCGCGTGTTCGACGGTAGCTTTCATAACGGGAGAAAATCTCGCGATCGCGCCACATCGCAAATAATCGCCATAACTAAAACCCCCCGGCACTACCACGACATCAATATCAGATAAATCGGTTTCTTCATGCCAAATCATGCGAGTCGGTTGGTTTAGTAACCCTTGTGTTACCCATGCCACATCGCGATCGCAATTAGAACCCGGAAATACAATTACACCAAATTTCATAATTTTAATGAAGGGAGAAGGAAGAAGGAAGAAGGAAGAAGGAGGAAGGAAGAAGGAGGAAGGAAGAAGGAAGAAGGAAGAAGGAGGAAGGAAGAAGGGAGAAGGAAGAGGGTTAACTTTTAACTGTTCATTAGTGCCAAATCCCAAAACCTCAGCCCATCAAAAATACCTCATCATCAATCCTTAATTTGCCGTGTTTAAATCAACGCGATAATTTTCAATGACAGGATTAGCTAACAATTGATCACAAATATGATCTAATTGGGCGCGGGCCTCCATTTCATTAGGGGCAGTAAGACTTAATTCGATATACTTACCAATACGGACTTGTTCGACATTGTTATAGCCCAGATGTTCCAAACTGCTTTGTACCGCGGTACCCGCGGGATCTAATACAGAAGGGCGCAGAGTGACATAAATGCGTGCTTGATATTTTTGAGTCACGGGAATCCTCAGTCTATGAGATTTAACCTACCGTGTATTTATTTTAGGGAAGAGTGGAAAGAAGTGCTCAAAAATTTCATATCTCCTGAGAGTTTGCCAATAACTGTAGTAACGTAGCCTGAAAATAGAGATAAAATTAAATGTAAAGGGGGGAAGTAAAGATGAAAACCAACCGCACGCGTAGCCAGGAGCGTATTTTAAGCTTACTAAAAACCTTAAAGCGATCGCTCAGTGCCCAAGATATTTACTTAGAATTACGCAATGCCGATCAAAGTATGGGATTAGCGACAGTGTATCGTTCCTTAGATGCTTTAAAGCGCGAAGGATTGATACAGGTAAGGACTTTAGCCTCTGGAGAGTCCCTCTATGGGGTAGTGCATAAAGATCAACATCACCTCAGTTGTCTCGAATGTGGTATGTCTATCCCGATTAATGAATGTCCCGTCCATAAGTTAGAACAAGAGTTACAACATTCTCATCATTTTAAGATTTACTATCATACTTTAGAGTTTTTCGGATTATGTGATCGTTGTGAATTATCCCAATCTCAGCAACAAAGTATCAATAGG
>JBEDKD010000274.1:0-16460 GCA_041172365.1 Cyanobacteriota bacterium
CGTGCAGTCAGGGAATAGAAGAAAAAAATTGAACTCAGAAGTTTATTAACTGGACATTTTACTGGTTGACTTTAGATACCAGGTGGGGTATAAGCAATTTATTTTCTCGCGGTAATTCCGTGCCCTTTGCGCGAACCGAAGGGGCGACACCTTACCGGATTTAGTTAGATTTGGGATGGGCGATATCCGATGAACCTCGGCACAAAAATTGCTAACTTTTTGACTCGAAAAAACTTTATTATGGAATGATTATATCAGATATTGTCTGGTTTTTTAGCCACTTTATTCGTCAATAGTTAGAAATATGACAAATCAACACTCTATTCCCCCTTACACTTGGAAACGTCCCATCGGCCTCGGTTGGGATAATCCCTATACGGTTCGTTATGAGAGTAATCTCGATGATGGCCCCAATCATGGTATGCCCTTGGGAGGCTTTGGGGCTGGTTGTATTGGGCGATCGCATCAAGGTGATTTTAATCTTTGGCATATTGATGGCGGTGAGCATATTTTTCAAAGTTTACCCGCGTGTCAATTTAGTGTTTATGAAGAAACCAAGGGCAAAAAACAGGCTTATGCTCTTTCGACACAACCCCCTGCTGATGGTAGTTTATCTGCTTGGAAATTCTATCCCAAAACGGGCATAAATGGTGAGTCATCGGGAACCTATCACGCGTTATATCCTCGTAGTTGGTTTGTCTATGAAAATGTCTTTTCTGCCCAATTAAGTTGCGAACAATTTTCGCCGATTTTACCCGGAAATTATCAAGAAAGTAGTTATCCTGTTGCTATTTTTGAATGGATTGCCCATAATCCTACGGATGAACCGATTACCCTAAGTATTATGATGACTTGGCAAAATCTGGTAGGATGGTTTACTAATTCGATTAAGTCGCCTGATGTCAAAGTCCGTGATGATGGTAGTCCGGTTTATGAATATAAATCTCGTTGGGAAGAAAGTGAGGGTAATTCTAATAGTTTAGTGGAGGATTTTCATCGAGTTGGCTGTGTGATGAGTCAATTACATACTCCCGATGATGTCCAAGAAGGACAAGGACAATGCGCGATCGCGACTGTTACCAGTACCGCAGTAGAGGTATTTTACCACACTCGTTGGAACCCAAAAGGAACCGGAGAAGATGTTTGGAAATTCTTTGCCCAAGAGGGATTTTTAGCCGATGATCAAGATGAAACTCCGGCCAAATCAGATGAACAATTAGCTTGTGCTTTAACGGTTCGTTTTACGATTCGTCCGGGGAAAACTCGTAAAATTCCTTTTATTTTAGCCTGGGATTTTCCCATAACAGAATTTGCTTCGGGAGTTTGGTATTATCGCCGTTATACCGATTTTTTTGGACGCAATGGTAAAAATGTTTGGTCAATTGTGCGTACAGCTTTAAAGCATTATGACACTTGGCGGGACAATATTATTGCATGGCAAAAGACGATTTTAGAGCGCGATGATTTATCTAATACTATCAAAATGGCCCTCTTTAATGAACTTTATGCTTTAACCAATGGTGGTACTCTTTGGAGTGCGGCCGATGAACGCGATCCCAAGGGACAATTTGGCGTTTTAGAGTGCATTGATTATCGCTGGTATGAAAGTTTAGATGTACGTTTATATGGCTCTTTTGCCTTATTGATGTTATGGCCTGCTTTGGATAAAGCCGTACTTTTAGCTTTTGCTAGATCGATTTCTACGGGGGATAATACTCCTCGAATTATTGGTTATAATAACGCGAGCGCGATTCGTAAAGCTGTCGGTGCGACTCCCCATGATTTAGGAGCACCTAATGAACATCCCTGGGAAAAAACCAATTATACCAGTTATCAAGATTGTAATTTGTGGAAGGATTTACCCTCGGATTTTGTCTTACAGGTTTATCGTGATTTCTTGTTAACGGGTGCAACGGATTATGAGTTTTTAGAAGATTGTTGGCCGGCTATTGTTGACGCGTTGGCTTATTTGAAGAAATTTGATGAAGATGGAGACGGTATCCCTGAAAATTCTGGGGCTCCTGATCAAACTTTTGATGATTGGAAAATGCAGGGCGTTAGTGCTTATTGTGGTGGCCTATGGATCGCGGCATTGGAAGCCGCGATCGCGATCGGTGAAGTCTTAGGAAATAACCCCAACGCGAACCCGGAATTAATCCCCAATACCCAGGAGAAAATCGCGTTATATTATAGTTGGTTAGAACAAACAAGACTGACTTATCAAGAAACACTTTGGAATGGACAATATTATCGTTTAGATAGTGAAAGTGGTTCCGATGTTGTCATGGCAGATCAATTGTGTGGGCAGTTTTATGCGCGTTTATTAGGTTTACCTGATGTCGTCCCCGAAGAGTGCGCGATCAGTGCCTTAAAAACCGTCTATGAGTCTTGTTTTATCAAGTTTAAAGAGGGGAAATTTGGCGCGGCAAATGGGGTAATGTTAGATGGCTCTCCCGAAAAGCCCAATGCGACTCATCCCTTAGAAGTTTGGACTGGAATTAATTTTGGATTAGCCGCGTTTTTCTTACAAATGGGAATGAAGGAGGAGGCTTTTAAATTAACGGATGTTGTGATTCAACAAATCTATGAAAATGGGTTACAATTTCGCACTCCTGAAGCGATTACCACGGTGGGAACTTTTCGCGCGAGTCATTATTTAAGGCCGATGGCTATTTGGGCAATTTATGGCGTTTTAACTAATTTTAAAGGGTTGTAAATTAACTCTTACTCACGGAAAAACTGGGTTTATTCTCCTCAACGTTTGGTTGATATATCGCGTTTCTCAGAAAGATGAGGTCTAATTTATTCCCTGTTAAGAGTTCCCTATTAAGAGTTAAGAAAAACGAGAAAAATCTGTACCTCACAAGTATGAGAATTGCTAGATCAGGTGAGCCGTGGTTTTACCACTAAGGCAGGAAGGCACTAAGGACCTAAAATAGAGAGTCTCAAAACCAGAGAAATTTACCCCTTTGTGTCTTTGTGTCTTGGTGGTTTATTTTATTTCCCGACATCATTCTCTCGGTGAGCCGTTTTTTTACCACTAAGGCACTAAGGCACTAAGGCACTAAGGACATAAAATAGAGAGTCTCAAAATCAGAGAAATTTACCCCTTTGTGTCTTTGTGTCTTGGTGGTTTATTTTATTTCCCGACATCATTAAGATCGCGTTTCGACTAAAGATTATATCTAATTTATTCCCGGTTTCCTTTTCCCTGTTAAGAGTTAAGAAAAACGAGAAAACTCCGTACCTCACAAGTATGAGAATTGCTATATATCAAGTCAGATATCATTAAATATTGAGGAGGGGCGGGTTTACTGGGTATCAGGCTTCTAGTTAAGATATTGGCGAAAGAGCCCCTACAATCATTGTATTTAACCGGAATTGATTTGCCTGGTTTTTGACATGAATGATATTATTTCAAACAGTGATATAGTTGATAACTATATCCATCAACGGAAGGACGCGATTGCGTATCTTTTTGACACTTTTTTTCATCTAAATCAACCTGATTTTTGGGAAAATTAACCAACCATAAATCTATAGGAAAAGCTAACTTTTCTACAGTTTTTAACAAGTTTGTCTGGTTATGATTAACTAACAAAAACTTGGGCGCATCCAAAGATAAATCTCTTAACATAATTACTCCTTCTTCCGTCTTCCCTCTTGCTTCTTCCTTCTTCCATTGCCAAGCAATACCCATTAATTCGCCTATTTCTACATGGGTTTTTTGAGGGGTAGCAATTAATAGGGGAACCGTTGAAGTTTCCTTAATAATTGTCACCAACGCGTCAGGTTTATAAAATTTTTGATAGCCAAAATTGGCGATAACGGTTATACCACTGGATACACCCATTAACCAAATTAAAAAAACGGCTTTTTGGCCATTCATTGCGATCGCGGGTAACTGAAACCATTGACTTTTTACCCGCTCTTGTTTAAACATCCAAGCCAGAATTGAACCGAGTAAGATGATTACCGCGGGAAAGTAGGTGAAATTATAACGAGCGCCCTTTGTTAAGTCGATATTGAAGAGATAAGTTAAACTGAAAAAGATCACGATCGCGCTGATGACGAATCCCCCCAAAATACTTGTCGAAAACCTTGTCTCTCCATTTTGATAAACTTGACGTAACCCGGTGATGAAAAGGGGAATTACCCAAAAGAAAAACGCTCCCATGAGCAGGGAAAAACTAATCACCATCAGAGGATATTGGGCAAAACTCGCGGATTCGATGGGGAGTAAGGAAATCATGGGAACCCATCCTGAAATGGCTTGCACAACCGGACTGATCCAGGCAAAACCTACGCGATCGCTCCCTTGAATCCATTGGGTTAATTTACTGCCATAACTGTTAGTATAAAAAACAGGTAGCCAGACTAAACAACCCATTAAACTCCCTACTATTGGCAAAATAAATGACGCGATAAACCCTGGTTTTAAACCTATTTTTTCTTTGCCTTTCCTCAAAAATATTACCCCTAAAACTATCACCTCTGCACATAACGTCAGAGAGAAAAAATAATGGATCGCGATTCCGAGACAGTTGATAAAAATCCAGATAAATCCTAAACTAATGGGTAGAGATTTTCCTTGATTTAATCCTTCACAGGCCTTGACAAAACAACCTAAAGATGCTATGACAAATAAGAGTGCTAGGGTGTAATGTCTAGTTTCTTGTGCCAGATAAATCGCGTAGGGAGAAACGGCCATCATTGCCGCGGCAAAATGTCTCACTAAGGGCGAAGAATAGGTTAATTTTGCTAAATGATAAATCGCGGGAACAGATAAAACACCAAAAAAAGCCGGAAGCGATCGCGCTACCCAGAGAGAAACATAACCTTCGGCGGGATTAAATAAATTCATCCACCAATGAAGTAGGACAAAATAAACGGGAGGATGATTACTTTCCGTAATTAAATGACGAATGACATCCCGATAAGTCGTGAGAGGGTTAATTTCCAAAGGCTCTAATAAGGTATCAAGAGAAATTACCTCATTTAGGGGAATACCACGAAAGCTATTTCCTAAACTAAAAACTAGGGTGGAAAATTCATCTGCCCAAGGGGGTTTCCCCTCTAAGGCCGTCAACCGCAAAATTAACGCGATCGTGATCCATCCCCCTAATAAGAAAATCTCTAAATTGCCTGTAATTAATTTCTTATTGCTCATTTTTTGGTTTCGGTAACACGCCAATTTAATTTCATATTAATCCAAAAATTCCACAGGGTGACAACCGCGATCGCGACTAATTTCGCCAAATATTCATTCACATGAAACACATTAAACAAAAAATTGACAATTAAAACATTAAGAATCAACCCCATTAAACAAACAACATTAAACTTGAGAAAGCGTTTAAACATCCGTCTTTTGCCCGGTTGACGCTGAGAAATATCCCCAAAAGTCCAGAGATCATTCCACAAGAAATTACTAATAATCGCCACTTCCGAGGATAATATGGCACTGCGAGTCAACCCCAAATGTAATAAAGTTCGGAGGACATAAAACACCCCCATATCCACAAAAACACCACTAAATCCTACTACACCAAAACGGAGAAAACGACCCACAGGCCAAAGAGCAAGACGTAAACTGATCAAATGTTCTAAATATTCTAAATACTGCTTCCAAGTAACTTTACTTTCCCCCTCTTGACGTTCTTGAAAAACATAACCAACTTCACCGATCCAACGAATATTACCCCGCCCCAAAACCTCAATTAAAATTTTATAACCCTTGGGATTTAATTTTTTCTGTGCAATACACTCTCGACGCAGCATAAAACAACCACTCATGGGATCAGAAACTCGACCTATTACCCCAGGTAAAATCATTAATCCCAATAATTGAGCACCCCGCGATAAAATTCGCCGTACCATACTCCAATCACTCACTCCACCATCCTCAACATGACGACTCGCCACGGCCAAATCAGCCCCTTTTTCAATTTCGGCTAAAAGTTGTAATACTGTTTCTGGTGGGTGTTGTAAATCAGCATCAATCACGCCTAAAACTTCTCCCCGTGCCACTTGCCAACCCCGGATCACCGCAGTAGAAAGACCCTTTTCATCACAACGCCGCATCACCCGTAATTGGGGATAATTGGGCATGATTTCTGTAGCCACTTTCCAAGTTTCGTCGGGACTGTTATCATCGACAACAATTAACTCGTAGTCTTCAGGAATCGTACTATCTAACAAGAGCGTTAACCGTTTGACGATCTCTTCAATATTTCGACTTTCATTATAAGTCGGGAGAATAAGAGAAAGACGTAGAGGAGAATGATTTGTATTTTCTCCAACAGAGGCGTCCGTGAAAAAATCTTGAGGCACTTCTAAAATTCCTGACGGAACAGGTAATAGAGTATTAATGGGGTTAGGTGTCATAGAATATTCACAATAGGAGCAGTTCAAGGACAATATTTATTTCCTCGTCTATACTATAGAAGAATTTGTCTTTTGTCAAAGTTACGGTCTAATTTTTTTCCACAGGAGTCCTGCTCTATGACAACAGTTCACCCGATACAGCCCACCCCTATCCGTTTAGGGCTTCCCCCCAAAGGATGGCGTTTTCTGATTATTATCTTATTGATTTTTGGAATCTTATTTCGCTTGGTTAATATTGATCATAAAATTTACTGGACTGATGAGGTTTATACTTCTTTAAGAATTTCGGGTTACACCGAAAAAGAATTTCTTCAAAACGTTGCCAAGGGTGAAGCTATCACCCAAAAAGAATTACACTCTTATCAAAAATTGAATGCCAACAAAACCGTTTTTGATACAGTCAAGGGATTAGCTTTAGAAGAACCTCAAATGACCCCACTGTATTTTATTTTGATCAGGTTTTGGGCTCAACTATTTGGAGATTCTATCGCCACCATTAGAAGTTTTTCTGCCGTGATTAATTTGTTATCTTTTCCTTTGGTTTATTGGTTATGTGTAGAATTATTTCAATCTTCACTTGTGGGATGGGTAGCGCTAGGATTATTTTCAGTTTCTCCCTTGCAAATTGTCTATGCACAGGAAGCTCGACCTTATAGTTTGTTCGTGGCGGCAATTCTCTTATCTCATATCGCACTCTGGCGAGCCCTGGGACTGAAAACTAACAAAAGTTATGGTTTTTATGCTTTAACTGTGGTATTAGGTCTATATTCACATCTGTTATTTGCTTTTGTTGCCCTGGGACATGGTATCTATGTTTTATTAATAGAAAAGTCGCGATGGACTCCGACAGTTAAGAACTATATTTGGGCATCCGCGATCGCGCTTTTAGGTTTTACGCCTTGGATATTTGTCTTACTCCGTTATAGTAAAAGTGCCACAGAAAAACTATCTTGGCAATCCTTTAAATTCTCCCCTCTCGATATTCTCAAAAATTGGATTCTCAATATAGTGAGGATTTTTTTTGATGTAGGATTCTACACAAATTATTCCAAAATGCACTTAATATTTTTGTTACCATGTCTATTAATCTCACTTCTATTGATTGTATATGCACTTTATTTTTTGTTCAAAAAAAAACCTTTAAAAAATCCCTTCTATTTCCTGCTAATTTCCATCATTTTACTTCCCTGTATAACCCTACTTTATGATATAGGAAAAGGAAGTTTTCTTTCTCTGGTGACTCGATATTATTTGCCCTCCGCGATCGGTATAGAATTGGCAGTTTCTTACTTAATTAGCAGCCAAATAACAGAAAGTACCAGAAAAAAACTATGGCAAGGAATATTCATTTTAATGACATCATTGGGTTTGTTCTCCGGCGTGATAATGACTCAAAACTCAACCTGGTGGAATAAGTACACTTTATCTGACACTCTTAAAATCGCACCCTTGATCAAATCGAGCAAATCAACTCTAGTTGTTACGGATTTTGAGCCGCAAAACTCCGGCGATTTTACCTACGAGATAGGCAGTTTAATGTGTCTAAGTTATCAATTAGATCCTCAAATTAAATATCAGGTAGTTCTCTCGCCCAATATGCCTCAATTTTCTCAAAATGACTTCAGTGATCTCTTTTTATATAACCCTGCACCAATGTTAACAAATAGTTTGACAAATGATCTTAATTGGAAGTTAAAGTTTCTTTACGAGTCCCATCAATATCCGAGAATGTTTCTGTGGAAACTGGAACGGCGATCGCGCTCATAATGAACCGGAAATAACTAGAAATTTTCTCTCTTGAGTCCCCGACATAATTAAGGAATAGATGATCATGTTAGAAACCGAAAAGTTAGCCACTCATCCTTTAGATAAAACAGTGGATTTGATTCTCCATCATGCCCTCGAAGGTAGGGATATTTCAACGGATGACGCGGTATTTCTGTTACAACAAAAAGAAGTGAACACGATCGCGACGATTAAAGCCACCGCGGATGAATTGCGTCGCCGTCAAGTAGGCTCTACGGTAACTTATGTGATCAATCGCAATATTAATTTTACCAATATTTGCGAACAGCATTGTAGTTTTTGTGCCTTTCGTCGCGATGAAGGCGATCGAGATTCTTTCTGGTTAGATACTGCCCAAATTTTGGAAAAAACAAAGGACGCGGTTAACCAAGGAGCCACAGAAATTTGTATGCAAGGGGGATTAAATCCTAAAGCCAAATATCAAGGTAAATCTCTCCCTTATTATCTCCGATTAATTGCTACGATTAAAGACGAATTTCCCCATTTACATTTCCACGCGTTTTCTCCCCAAGAAGTCCAATTTATCGCGAGAGAAGATAGCTTAACTTTTCGGGATGTTATTATGGCTTTACGAGATGGGGGTGTTAATTCTATGCCGGGAACTGCCGCGGAAGTTCTCAATGATACCGTCAGACGCGTAATTTGTCCTGAAAAAATTAATAGTGAAATTTGGTTAGAAATTGTGGAAACGGCTCTGCAATTGGGAGTCCCGATGACAAGTACAATGTTATGTGGTCATATTGAGACACCACAACAGCAAATTCAACATTTAGAAAAGCTGCGCTCTCTCCAAGAAAAAGCTATCAAAAATAACTATCACGCAAGGATAACAGAATTTATTTTATTACCCTTCGTCGGGCAAGATGCACCCGCGCCTTTACGTCATCGAGTCGGCCGAGAGCAACCGATTTTAGAAGATACTTTATTATTAACCGCGGTATCAAGAATTTACTTAGGAAATTGGATCAAAAATCATCAACCCAGTTGGGTAAAATTAGGGTTAGAGGGAGCGAAAAAAGCCTTAAATTGTGGATGTAATGATATTGGGGGGACCTTAATGGAAGAACATATTAGCACAATGGCGGGAGCTCAAGGAGGCACTTGTCAAACCGTGGCAGATTTACAAAACACGATCGCGTCTTTAGCTCGTCCCTATCAACAAAGAGACACCCTGTATCATCCTATCTAGCTAAATGGTATTAATATATAACAGACTCCCTAACCTCGAAAGAAAATGCTCAAAAAAGATAAAATTGCCCAACTTCTCACTCAAAAAAGCTCTCTTTTGCTTTCCATTGGGGCGGGTATCCTCTTAATTGCGGGTGGTATTGGTATTTATATCGCGCTTTTATCGAAACGCCCTGTAGGTGAAGGCCCCCTGGGTGCTAATGTTATCCCCCAAGACGCGTTAATGACTATTTCTGTCACCACTAATACGGCACAATGGGAGCAATTACGAAAATTTGGTACTCCTGAATCTCAAAAAGCTTTTGATCGCTTTATCGGAGACGTGCGCGATCGCGTTTTAACCGTCAATGGTTACGGTTATCAACAAGATATTCAACCTTGGATCGGCCCAGAAACAACGATCGCGTTTCTCCCCAATACAACCGCCACAAATAGCCCTTCTTCCCCACCCACGCAACAGTCTGTCGTAATGGTATTACCCATTGCCAACCCCTTAAAAGCTAAGGAAATTTTAGGACAACCACGCCCCCTTACCAAAGGGAAAATGATAGAGCGCAATTACAAAGGAATTTCTATTACAGAAACTCAAGGAGTGCCTAATCAAAATTATTCCGTCGCGGTACTGGGAACCGAATATTTATTAGTTACGAATAATCCCCAAGCCACCGACAACGCGATCGATACTTATAAAGGCGGTAATTCAATCTTAAAAACTCCTGGGTATTTAGAAGCATTAAAACAGATTAAAAATCCGGGTAGTTTCGCCCAAATTTATGTAAATATTCCCCTCGCGACTGTCTATACTTCTAATAATTCAGCCCGTCCTCTCACGGAACAAAATTTAGACAAATTACAACAAATTCAAGGATTAGCCACTAATGTGAATCTGGAATATGATGGTATAGCCTTTAAATCAATTTCTTGGTATAAGCCCGATAGTGAGAAAAAACAGGCTATGGAAAATAATGCCAAGACAATGACAACTATTTTGCCAAATAATACCATAATGATGATGTCAGGCGGAAATTTTCAAAAGTTATGGCAAAGTTATATAGAGGGCGCAAATACCAATCCTTTAGCACCCATTAAACCAGAAGAATTACGGTTAAATATTAAAAATTCTACAGGGATGGATTGGGATAAAGATTTTATTAATTGGATGGGAGGAGAATTTGCTCTGGGGGTGATTCCCGCCCAACCGGGTGCGAAAACTACCTTTGGATCGGGGTTACTTTTTCTGGTACAAACTAATGATCGCGATAACGCGGAAAAAACCTTAAAACAATTAGATGAGTCCATGAAAACCAAACAATTTAAGGTGGAATCCAAACAAATTAAAGGAGTTCCTGTAATTCAATGGTCCTCTCAATTTGGTAGTATTAATGTCACAAGGGGATGGTTAAATAATAATATCGGGTTTATCAGTTTAGGAGCTCCCATTGTCGAGTCCATTATTCCTCAACCCCAGAGGGCGTTACTGACGGGCGAAATGTTTCAAAAAACCGTACCACAAATTAAGGAAAATAACGGTCACTTTTTTATAGATGTCAATAATACTTTCAATCCCAAAACATTGTCATTACCGGAATTACCAGAACCCCAAAAAGTCTGGGTTGATGCGATTCAATCCATCGGAGTAACAACAGCCGTAACCAGTGATCGTACAACCCGTTATGATATGTTAGTGCGGTTTAATAAAACCATTCCTAATCGTCCTTCAATTTCCCCAACACCATCACCTAATTCTAGTAGTTTATCTACTCCTTCTCCCCAAGAGAAAAAGTCCCCTTAACTTTCATAAAAAAACGGTTTTATGACAGTCAAAAACCCGGTTTATTTACCATCAAAAACCGGGTTTATTTATCTTTATCATTGTCGCGAGGATTCTCCTGTGAGAAACCCGATTTCTTGGGTGTGTATCGAAAATTCGCCTTTCTCGAAAAACTTAACAAGAAACCAAGTTTTGTGCCGTGTCAGAAGGGGTTTTACCATTCTTTTCTTCCGGTTTCATTTCCTGAGTATTTTCTGTGATTAAAGGCTCAGTAATTTTTTCCGAGTTATCCGTAATATCTTCTAAAGATTCTAAAGAGTCAGGGGAGAGAGTGGTATCATTATTAATCGTATTACTCTCTAACTTTAATTCCGATAATAAGACACCCCGATCGCGTAATGTTTCACGACGATCTGGTTTAATAGCAATCGCGTGATCGTAAGACGAAATCGCATCTTCATAGCGTTTTAATTCCGAAAGAGCCATACCCCTACGCCGCCAAGCATGATAAGAATCGGGTTTCAGCATAATAGCTTGCTCATAGGCAAAAACAGCTTCTTCATAACGCTCTAATTTTGCCAGAGTTTCCCCTTTCCCAAACCAAGATTCATAACAATTTGGTTTTAATTTTAAAGCTTGATTATAAGACTTTAAAGCATCTTGCTCCCGTTGTAATTTTACTAACGTGACACCACGATTATGCCAAACTTCATAATCATTAGATTTGAGGGAAATCGCTTGATTATAAGAAGAAAGAGCCGCCTGATATTTTTGTAATTTCGCGAAAATAGCCCCTCGATTATACCAAGCTTCATATTTATCCGGTTTAATCGTTAACGTCTGATCATAAGCTTGAATCGCGTCATCATCTCGTTGAAGTTTCCAAAACATATTACCGAGATTATACCAAGCTTCGTATTTGTTCGGGTTAATTTTAATCGCGTTTTGATAAGACTCTACCGCCTCTTGATAACGCTTTAATTTTCCCAGTAAAACACCACGATTATGCCATAATTCATAATCATCGGGTTTAATCGCGATCGCGTGATCATAAGAATTTAACGCGTCATCATCCCGTCGTAATTTCCATAACATCACAGCCCGATTATGCCAACAATTATAATCATCGGGTTTAAGCGCGATCGCGTGATCATAAGAATTTAACGCGTCTTGATATTGCTTTAATCTGACAAAGGCATTCCCCCGTTGATACCAAACTTCATTTCTATCAGGTTTCAAAGTAATACTTTGATGATAAGCCTCAATCGCGTCATCATACCGTTGTAACTTCACCAAAGCATTACCCTTATAATACCAAGCCTCATCTAAATTTGGATTAATTTCTAAAGCGCGCTCAATAGAAGTGAGAGCATCTTCATAAAAACCCTGTAAATAAAGAGCTTCCCCTTGTTTAAAATAATCATCAGCAATTAAAGGCTCCGGTGCTTTGGGAAAAGCCAAAATTTTTGCCGACGAAGTTACAGGGTAAAGTTTTATCTCTTTAATTTCTTCTTTTCCCTCCATGTCGTTCACAACAAGAGAAGCCTTGACTTGAGAAACTTCTTGCAACACCTCATATTTAGCTTGATTCACCTCAGAAATCAGTGAGTTAAGTTGGGCAATAAATTGAGATTTTAAAGTTTCAATTTGTTGAATAGAAGCCTTAGAAATTTCCGCTTCTCGATTAAGAAACTCAATGGCTTGTTTCGCAATTTTAATTTGTTCGTCTAACTTATCCTTGAAATTATGAGAAAGTGTTCTGGCGTTTTTCATTTCCGAGTCTAAAACTTCAAAATCCTTGAGACGTTTATCAACTTCCGCCACAATTTCTTTTACCACTAACCGTCGCACTAACCAAAAAAAGCTAATTGTCGCGATGGGAAAAAGGGTGATCACAAATAATAAAGCACCCAAGAGGGAAAGAATATTATTAATGCTATATTCTGTGTCTGTTGTATTATTTCTCAGCACTAATAAATCCGGCGATGGGGGTTCATTTCCCTTTTCCCGAATTTCTACCCTAAAACTATCTTGTAAAAAGGGGAGAGTCTCTTGACTAGAAAACAGTTTGCTGCCGACAATTTCCGGGTTACTCATGCTCTCAATCACAGGGGATAAATTCAGACTCACAGTTTCTTTTTTGTTACTCCCCTCCGTTGTTTCAGGAATACCAGATGTCGTAGAATTTGCTGCTGCATTTGTGTGATCGTTAGAACTTTGAACCCCCAGAGTCGCGAGAGTCAAAAGAGCCACAGTTGAAATTCGCATAAAAGTGACTCCCTATAAGGGATAGAAAAGGTTGCTATTTCTACATACAGAGGGAGTGACTTTAATCAGGAAACCTCTTTTACGGGTATCGTGTCACCCCATCAGATACTCCTGACGGATGAGCCTAATCGCATTTAAACCGCATAAAGTAGCACAAGCATCCTGCTTGTACTGTACAGGCTCCATGCCTGTGCGACTGGAATTAAAAATGCGTCACAGCTTAATCACTCAGTGCCTCTGAGAACTTATCTTAAATTTCCCACGGAGATGCTATAATATATTGACTCCGATTTACATCCGTTAATTAAACAAGAAAAAACATTTCTCATCTATCACAAAATGAACAAGTTACTTGGCGCGATCGTCGCGACTGTCACCATTGCGGGTTGTGTCTATTTTTCTAGCAAACCAGCCTCGTCACAAAAAACCGATAACCCGACAATTTCTTACTTAGACTCTGATCTTATTAAGTTATCAGATGTCAACGGCATCGCGCTACCCACGGACCAGAAGGCTGTGCGTAGCACGATCGCGCTGAATAACCAAGGTAACATGATTCCTGATATTTTAGCCGCGCACAACAAATACAGAACACAAGTAGGAATTCCTCCCCTAAAATGGTCAAATAAAATCGCCAGCAGTGCTCAAACATGGGCAAATCAATTGGCAAAAATGGGTAAAATGCAACACAGTACCTCACAAGCGCGATCGGGTTATGGCGAAAATCTCTGGATGGGAACGGCAGGAGCATTTTCCTTTACCCAAATGGTAGACGGTTGGGGAAGTGAAAAGAAAAACTTTATTCCTAATAAAGCATTTCCCAATGTGTCAAAAACCGGTAATTGGGCTGATGTTGGTCATTATACCCAAATTGTTTGGAAAAATACCACAGAAGTCGGTTGTGCCCTAACTCAAGGTGGTGGAAATAATTATCTCGTTTGTCAATACAACCCACCCGGTAATTTCCAAGGCCAAAAACCTTATTAATCTTCCCACAGGGGGGGCAATTCCTGTCTCATCGTTGTCGCGAAAAATATCTTGACAAAAGAAGTCGCAATCACTGTAGTTTGGCACACCGAAACTGAAGTGATGGGGGAGATAAACCCGCGCTTGTGCGGAAAAATCAGTAAACAAAGACGCATTTAAACGACATAAATTTAGGAAAGCTTCCAGCTTGTCAGGGGCTTCCTGTCTGTTGTACTAGGAATCTTAAATGCGTAACATCTTAACAGTTAAGGTTGATAACAAAACCAAGAATACTATCCTCTTTTCCGGTGGAAATCTCAAACAAATTGAGATTGATTTCAACAATTTCCCCTTAGTCACTGTTGTCGTAAGTCAAAGAATATGGGATACTGAAATAGGACTTAACCCACTTTTAGTGGAATTTAAAAAATTATGAATTGGCTCTTTTTTAATATAGAAGAATTTTGGCAAGCCCTATTAAAGTTATTTACTACTCCCATATTTTATCTTGGATCAAAAGTTCTTTCTTTACGGCAAATTATCCAATTATTTCTTTTATGTGTTGCCGTTTTTATTCTGGCCCGTGGGATTAGTGGATTGGTAAAACGAGGTTTATTAGTTCCGATGGGCTTAACTCGCGGTTCTCAAGAGGCGATCGGGGCAATTCTCAGTTATATTTTAGGGGCTGTTGGATGTTTAATTATTCTGCAAAGTTCAGGAATAGATTTAACCTCTATTACCGTCTTAGCGGGGGTTTTAGGGATTGGTATTGGTTTTGGACTACAGGATCTCACGAGTAATTTTATTAGTGGATTAGCATTACTTTTTGAGCAACAAATTCGCGTGGGCGATTTTATCCAATTAGAACAATTATTAGGAACCGTTGAAAACATTTCGATTCGTTCAACTATTGTGAAAACAATTGATGATCAATTTGTGATTATTCCTAATAGTAAATTAATGGGAAATAATATTATAAACTGGACTTATAAAGATATCAAAAGTTGTTTAAGAATCCCCATTAATGTTGCCTACGGAAGCGATCCTGTATCAGTGACAGAAGCGTTATTAGAAGCAGCAAGAGAAACAGCGCGTAAAGAAGTGGGAGTCTTATCAAAACCTTCTCCGAGAGTCTGTTTTCAAGGCTTTCGAGAGGGGGCTTTTAATTTTGAATTATTAATTTGGATCGATCGCCCTCAAGAACTTGATGAGATAAAAAGTGATTTGAATTTTAAAATTGAGGATAAATTTCGGCAAAGGGGTATCGAAATCCCCCTACCTCAGCGTTCTTTATGGTTAAGAAATCCCCAGGATTTAAAGGGTATTGTTAATCTGAGAAAACCTAGTAAGTTGACAGATATTAATGATAGTAAATCTTATCCAAACGCGCCTAATCCTTCAGAATTAGTATCACAAATTAACGGCAAAGAAAATCAGACTCCGAAATCCCCTAATAATTGGACATTACGGGATTTGTTAAGAAGAGTCACATTTTTTGAACATTGTACCGACTTAGAATTAAGACAATTAATTGAATATGGTTATCGACAATTATTTCCCTCGGGTCAAATTATTTGTAAAGAAAATGATCCGGGGGATTCTTTCTATATTATTCTCTCTGGAAATGTGGAAGTAATTTCTCAGAAAACCAATCAATATATCGCGACGTTACATGATGGGGAATTTTTTGGGGAAATGTCTTTATTATTAGGTACTCCTCGCACCGCGACGGTGAGAACTATTGAAAATTGTGTTTTATTTGTGGTGGAGCGCTCGGATTTAAAGAAGCTTTTAATGGAATATCCTGATTTAGCGGATCAAATTGCGAAACGTTTATCCGAACGTCAACAAGCCTTAAAAGATTTAGGTTTATTGGATAATTTACCTCAAGAAAAAACGCCTTTTCTCAAAATTCGCAAACAAATTCAAACTCTTTTTGGAATTTAGAGAAGGAAGTAATACCATTTCTCCAAAATCATCCTACAGTAGCTAGTGCTGATAGAATGTAATCCCATCCTGCGATCGATGCTATTTTTTCTGTTGACAATTCTTCAATAAAAGTACGGACTTTTTC
>JBEDKD010000275.1:0-12138 GCA_041172365.1 Cyanobacteriota bacterium
GTTTTCGAGTCGGGGCGGGTTTTTCCGCGTCTCTGTTTGGTGGCAGGGATCGGGACCATTGGTGTCAACTTGAGATCAAAAGCCGCCAGGGGTTGAAACCCCTGTCTAATAGCTGAAGTCCTCTGAAGAGGACTACGAAAAAAATTGTTACATATTATGAGCGAGGACTTAAGCTCTTAGTCCTTAGTTTTAACCCCTGACTAAGGATTTGATGTTAAGTTGACACCAATGTATCAGGACACAACCACAAAAAACTCCGTTTCTGCTGGGGTTTTCTGGAATTATTTTTGCGAAAATCATTGACATTTTTACCTTTTTTTGATATGGCTGATCAAGGAAAGATTTGATTCCTGTACATTTAATGTTTTCTATTGTTGCTTATGTCTTCTGAGTTAATTGATTTTAGTGATGCTATTCCTATTGAGAATATTCGCTATAATGAACAGGGTTTAGTACCCGCGATCGTCCAAGATTATTTAGATGGTACTGTTTTAATGATGGCCTGGATGAATCGGGAATCGTTACAGAAAACTCTGGAAACGGGAGAAACTTGGTTCTGGAGTCGTTCTCGTAATACATTATGGCATAAAGGGGAAAGTTCTGGTCATTTACAAGTGATAAAATCTCTTCGTTATGATTGTGATAGTGATACGTTATTAGTGACGGTTGAACAAGTGGGTGATATTGCTTGTCATACGGGGGAACGTAGTTGTTTTCATCGGGTTGATGGGGTGGTTTTACCTCCTCCTGGGGATATGTTATCTCAGTTGTTTGCTGTGATTTGCGATCGCCGCGATCGTCCGGTTGAGACTTCTTATACTTGTAAGTTATTGGCTGGTGGTGATAATAAAATTTTGAAGAAAATTGGTGAGGAGTCCGCGGAGGTGGTGATGGCTTGTAAGGATGATGATAAAGATGCGATCGCGGGGGAGGTTGCTGATTTATTTTATCATACTTTGGTCGCGTTAGCTTCTCATCAAGTTGATTTAAGGGATGTTTACCGTAAACTCGCACAACGACGTAAGTAAGTAGGGACACGGCAGTGCCGTGTCCCTACTAGGTTGGGTTTTGCGCTACGCGCACCCCAGGGGAACGTACCTCAACCCAACCTACTCATTTCTTGCTTTTAATTAAGGCGCGATCGAGATGTTGTAAAATGAACATTACTCCGGCTACACTCAGTACCATTCCTACCCAAAAGTTATCCGCGGCTATTTTGCCTTGATCAAAGATTAAACCTCCTAATGGTGGCCCGATTAAATAACCCATCCCCCAACATTGAGAATTTATAGATAAGTAAATTCCCCTGGCATTATCGGGGGCTAAATCGGCTACTAATGCTGATGCTGATGGGATATAACAAACTAACGCGATCGCGCTTATTCCTAAACCGAAAATCGCCCAGATAATATTACCATAATTAAGCATTCCTGTCAAGCCGATAAAAATAAATGAGATGCCCCATAAAGACGCGGAAATCATTAAGGCTTTAACGTGAGAAAAATGTCTTATATAACGAAGTATTGGTAGTTGTAAAATGACACTTAAGAAGGTATTTAACGCGAATAAACCCGTAATGATTTCCGTGGAAAATCCCTTGGGATAGGTGGGAACTTTGACAAAGTTAGTGAAGTAAAGGGGAATAATGTTTTGCAAGATGGCAACATAAAGCGTGAAAAGAATATTGACAATGACGTAAATCAGAAGAGCGCGATCGTGTAACGCGTGTATCCAAGGATTTTCCCTCCCCCTAATCTCCCCGGCATGATCTTGATTTTCTCCTCTCTCGTGAGAAGTGGCGGTTTGATAACTTTCCTGAATCGCGATATAAATCACACCAAGAAAAATGAGATAGGAAATGCCATCAATAATAAATAAAGTCCGATAATTTCCTGTGACAACAATTAATAAACCACCTAAAATAATGCCTACTTGTAAACCTAGATTATCCGCTAAACGCACGACGGCAAAAGCTTCTTTACGGTTTTCGGAAACGGTTAAATCTGCGACGACGGTTTCCGTAGCTGGCCAATATAAACCGATGGCAAATCCCATTAATAAATTTCCTGTTACCATTGTGGAAAAATTATGGGATGAGGCGAGGAGAAAAGACGCGATGCTCGATAAAATACAAGATAATAATAAAGTGCGTTTGCGTCCCCATTTAGGAGAGTCACAAATCACTCCCGAAAGGAGACGGCCAATAATTCCAGAAATCTGAGCACTTCCCAAGCCTAAACCGACTTGAGTCGCGGATAAACCCACTTGATTAACAAAGAAAATTGTGGTATAAAAAATGGTGAATCCTGTACCCGTTTGGGAGAGAAAACGACCAAAGGCTAAAATCCATATTTGGGGACTTAGCCTCGGCAACCATTCTGGTAATTTTTGTTGGGAAAAGATACTCATTTTGTTGTGGTATTTTGCCTTATGCTTTTGCAATCATTATATAGCAATCCTATTAAAATTGTCATATTTTTGTAGGGGCAATTCCCCCGTGGTTGCCCCGATAGCAATATTAAAATTGTCATATTTTTGTAGGGGCAATCCCCCCGTGGTTGCCCTGATTGATCAGGGGTAGGCACGGGGCATTACCCTACGTTTTTACCACAACCTATTTAGCATTGCTATAGCAATAATAATAGTCTTTGGCTCTTTTTCCAAGTTGTATCTTTTCATCCCAGTTTTTCCAAAGACGGAGAAACTGGGTTGATTGTGGCTGAGTTTTTCTCACTAATATCACTGGCTATACTCAATGTCTTTTATGAGAGAGTCTTGGTTGAGAGAAATTGGCAAAAATGTTAATACATCTAAATACCACCACCAATATTCAGGGGTTATTTTTTCATTTTGTCGTCTTTCTGCTAAGTTGATAAAACGGGATAATTCTTGATAAAATTGTGTGGCATTAGCAATTAATTTTCGATCCGCGTTAGCTAACAAGCTTTTTTCCTCATCTGTAAGGATAGACTCGATTTCGGCAACGCGATCGCGCATTTGTAGCATTTCTAAATGTTCCGCACCGCTTGTCTGAGGAAATTCGACACTAACGCAATAATAGTTTAATAAATCATTCATAGTTTTAACTCCTGTACCGAACCCAGATAAATAAAAGAAGGATTGGCTAAGTAACTTTGAGGATTATCTGGAGGAAATGCCGTTTCTAAAATTCCATCTAAACTGAACATAACTAACCAGACATTACTTTCTGTATTAGCCACTAATGTTGGATAATGCGCTTCTGCATAAACATACACATAAAGATTAGCCCCAGTATCAGTGACAACTTTTGTGATAATTTATTCATAGAGTTCAATGGTTGCATTATCGGGTAAATGACGTAACAAAATCCTTTTTTTGAGATGGAGAATATCTTTGCCTGGTTTCTATCTAATTTTCTCCCTAACCTGTCGAATTGCGACAAGGACTTCTATTTTTTGTTGAACCTCATCAAAAGTCAATTTTATTTCTCCTGAAAAATAGAGTTTTTTTTCCTGAAATAAATGATAATTATTGGGGACAATACTTGACTGGAATTAAGCATGAATTTTACTAATTATATCAGGATTAAATACGTCTGTCAATGGTGGAATTGGCTGTACTTTAAATTTTAGTAGCAATATTTTCAATTCTGTTGTATTCTCCCATTTATAAGAATGAGGACTTACGCATGAGAGGCCTTAAACCCGGTTTATTCGTAAATCCTTCACCCACGGAAGATTTATCATAGAAACAGGGTTTCTTCCTGCTGTAAGTCCTGATTTTGTAATAACTCATTATCCATAGTCGAAAAAGCGCGATTTATATCAATAGTTATAGGGGGTTTTGACAGTTGATGGGTTGCTCTCATGGGGGGATGAGGTTATTGATGGGAGATAATTGTACAGTGGAAGAGATAACTTCCATTGAAAGTTTATGATAGTTTCATTGATTTTTGAGGATTGGGCAATGACGACTTACAGAATTGAGATCGAGGGAGAGGTGTTGAAAATCGGTTTTGGCACACTAGCGCAAAATGATGAGCTCGTGCGGGATGCCGCGGCGCGTTTGGATGAGATGATCGCGGCGGGAGAGTTGAAGGGGGGGCCGGTTTTGAAGGTAAATGGGCCGGCGACGAATCCGGTGTGTTATGTGTTGGCACACAAGGTAGCACATCTTTATGGCGCGATCGGGGTTTTTGATCCCAAGTTGGGTAAATATGTGATTGCAATTACCCATAATCCTGAGTATCAGTTGGGGGATTTAATTGATTAGGGGGTTGCGGTGATTGCTCGCGATCATGATCATGGTGTCAATAGCCGATTTTAAAGGGAATTCTGCATCCTTTGGAGCGAGGGGAGGATGTTTCCGGGCGGCGAATGGTGCGGAATTTGGGGAAATTTTTGGTGAGATTGAGTAATGGAGGGTGAAGACAAACAAGGCGCGATCGGGTTTGTGGCAAATCAGAATTCCTGTTATAATGTACCTAAATTTTGGAGTAATCTATGACAAGTACAAATCCTAATAGTTGGGAATATCATCAAGTGGATCATCTGTTTTTGTTGGTTGGGGAGAATCCGTTGCCGAATTATGTGGCGGCAAAGACACTACTGAGAGAAGGTGGTAAGCCTTATCTAGTTTACAGCCAACATACTTTTGAGGCTTACAAGCGCCTGAAAGAAGTTTTAGGTCTTACTGAAGAAGAAAAAATTGAGCTTTGGAATAACGAAGCAAATGCCTTTGAAATTCAAAAAGCTATCAAAGAAAAAGTAAAAAAACTTCAAAAAGACTACCCCGAAACAACAAGATTTGGGCTGAACTATACGGGTGGGACAAAAGCAATGGCTGTTCACGCCTATCAAGCTTTGCTTGACCCAGAATTGAAACTAGCTGAAAAACCACGATTTAGTTACCTTGACTCCCGTAGCTTGTTTATGATGTTTGAGCGAAAGAATAATAACCCGATTGGTTTACCAGTGCCTACTAAAAAATTGGAAATAAAAGGAGAAACTCTTTTTAGTTTACATGGATTGCGATGGAAAGGAGATCCGCCTATTAGCAGTGCAAAATGTCTGGATGCTGTTTATCAACTGAGAGACCTTTACATACAGATAATAGAAAACAACGAAAACCACCGTTTTAGTAATCCGAGCCATGAGGATCGAACAACTAAGGAATGGCAACAGTGGTGTGAAAAAGTAATGAAGCATGAAACTTGGGAGTACAAAAAGGATAAAAAATATTGTGATTGGAAAGATGAAGATGTACTTGAAAAAGTTGAACTTGACTTGAATACAGCACCAACGGCAATAAAAAATATTTTAATGCCAGCTTTTGGGGCAACGAACAATAAATTATCCCTTAAAACAGCACAAGAGAAAGAACACTTTGAAAAAATTCACCATGTTTGCGAATGGTTGAACTGTGGGTGGTTAGAACATTACGTTTTGTCAGAAGTGCTTAAAATTTCACAAACTTCACAAATTGACGGAATATCTGCTTCATTTAATATTGTAGATGTTGACCAAAAGTCAGATGAAGTGTGGGATAAGTTTCAATTTGACGTTGCTTTTAGAAGGGGTTATCAATTTTTTGCTATATCTTGCACGACTTCTAGCATAGTTGATGTATGCAAAGAAAAGCTTTTTGAAGCCTATATTAGAGCTAGACAATTAGGTGGTAGTGAAGCCAGGGTTATTTTGGTATGCTTTAGCAATAAACCAGATATCATAGCTAAAACTTTCTTATCTATGATAAAAGATAAAAAAATAGCTGTATTTGGACGCAACGATATTAAGGATTTATCCAAAGCTATAGAAAAGTGGATTAAAGAATTGGATGCAGAGGTAAAAAAATACCGGGGGTCATTGCAATGAGCCAATATATTGCCACAGTTATTGACACAACAGGTATTCAGAAGTATGTCTTTGGTAGCAACCGACTGAAAGAAAATATCGGTGCTTCCCACTTAGTAAAGTTAGCAACAACTAATTTGGTTGAGGAGTTCCTTAAAGATTTTGGTTTTGACAAAATTCATATTCCTAACCCAGAAGAAAATCAACTACAACCACGCATAACCCAAGAGGAAAATTTGGTAGCTGAGTTAATTTATGCGGGTGGAGGCAATACAGTTTTGCTGTTCCGAAATATTGAACAAGCGAGAGATTTCACCCGCAAACTAACTAGAAAAGTATTAGAAGAAGCACCAGGACTCAATCTTGTAATTGCTCATCATCCTTTTGATTGGGAACAGCAATTGTTACAAGATATAATGGAAAATCATCTAATAAAATCTCAGCTAGATGCTCAAAAAAGAAAACCCAGACCTTCTGTGCCATTATTGGGTTTAGGTGTGACAGCAACTTGCAAGTCAACTGGATTAGTAGCAATAGAAAATACTGATGGTAAATATGGAATCCCAGAGGGCGAGGGCTATCTTGCTTCAAGAGAAATTGTTAAGAAATTGAAAGCAGCAGAGGAATTAGCTAACAGTGATCTTGAACAAATGCTCTTTAACAATAAACCCAGTAAATATAAAGTGGCTCGTGATGTGGATGATATGGGTCGCTCAGAACAAGAAAGCAGTTATATTGCTGTGGTTCATGCCGATGGAAACCAAATGGGTAAGCGGTTTAAAGAATATGGTAAAGCAGAGTCTAAAAACAAACATATTCCAGAAGCAAATCGAGATTTTATTATTGCTATGCGAAAACTATCTTGGGCAGTCAATCAGGCAGGAAAGCAAGCTTTAATTGCTACGGCTGATTTGCTTATGAAGGCTATTGATCAAGAAAAGAAAGTGGCAGGAAAGTTTCAGATAAAAGATAATTATTTACCTTTCCGTCCTATCGTTTATGGGGGTGATGATATTACATTTATCTGCGATGGTCGGATTGGTTTACCTTTAGCCGTTAAGTTTTTGAAAGCATTTGAAGAAGAAACTCAAGACTTACCTGATGGCAAAGGTAAAGCCACGGCTTGTGCTGGGATAGCTATTGTTAAAACTCACTATCCTTTCTCAAAAGCTTACGAACTTTGCGAAGAATTATGCACTAATGCGAAAAAATTTGTACGCAAAGAAACCGATGATTATTCAGACAGAAAAACAATATTTTCTGCTCTTGATTGGCATATTGCCGCTAGTGGTTTATTAGGTTCAATTGGAGAAATTCGAGAACGTGAATATCAAAACGGAAAACTAACAACACGACCGATGCGATCGCACGACTATACCGATTCCTGGTTAACTTGGACTGATTTTGCAGAAGTTGTCCAAGCCTTTAATGAAAAAGAACCTTGGAAGGATAAACGCAATAAAATTATTGCACTTCGAGAAGTGTTACGGGAAGGTATAAGCGCAACAGAGCAATTTCTTAAGGCTTACGCGATAGATGAGTTACCCGCTTTTCCTAAAGCTAATTCCTTTCTCAAAGAGAAAGGTTGGGATAGAGGTCATTGTCGCTACTTCGATGCGATCGAAGCAATGGAATTTTATATCCCATTAGGAGAATAAGTTATGTACACCATCAAAATTAAACTGTTAAGCGATACAACCTTTGGACGAGGGGATGGAGTCGCAGGATTAATTGATTCCGAAGTAGAACACGATCGCGATGGTTTCCCCTATTTGAGAGGACGTACCCTCAAAGGGTTACTTAGTGAAGAGTGCGATAACCTCGTTCTTTTACTTCCACAAAGTCAGCGTCAAAAATGGCTAACAGTTAGAAATACTTTATTTGGCGAACCAGGTAGCACCGATGAAACAATGGCAAAAATGCACGTTGGTGATGGTTGTTTACCTCAAGATTTACGGGATGCTGTGGCAGCTCAAAGAGAAAAAGATGGGTTTCCAACTCGCGAGGATGTCCTTGCTTCCTTGACTGCTATACGTCAACAAACCGCGATTGATCCAGAAGATGGCGCACCGGCTGAACATAGCTTACGATCATTTCGAGTTATCATACGCGATCCTGTTGATGCAGCACCCAGTTTTGAGGCTCCTTTGTTCTTTGATGAAAGTCCTACCCCAAAAATGCTGGCACTTTTGGGAGTGGGGACATTGGCACTTCGACGCATAGGAAGTGGACGCAACCGAGGTCGGGGTCATGTCAAATGTACCCTCCATTACAAAGACAAAGATAAGAATATTGATGAGGATATTACTACCAAAAATCTTAACTATTTTGAGGTGATTAAATGAAAGCAGTTACTTTTTTGCTCCATACACAGCAACCTATTCTTGCTACATCACTCCAAGGCGATCCAAATAGTGATGTTTCTCATTCTTACATTCCTGGGAGCATGATTCGGGGAATGCTAATTAGTCGCTATCTGCGGAAATATCCTCCCACACAAGCCGATATTTTGGATAATGACAACGTAAAACGGTTATTTTTTCACGGCAACAACCGCTACTTAAATGCTTATCTTTTTGACAGGGAAAAAAAACAGCGTACTTTACCTATTCCATTTTCATTGTATAAAGAAAAAGGTCAGGAATTAGATCGAGGTGTGTGGAATTTTAGCCAAACTGCAATTGACAGAAGACCAGACTCACCTCAACGATTAGAGCAAGGTTTTTGTTTGGTTGATGATAGTTATATTACTGTTTATCAAGAAAAACGTAGAATTAATATCCACAATCAGCGAAATCGGCAACGGGGTAAAGGAAATGAAGGCAGTGGGGCTGTGTTTCGTTATGATGCTATTGATACAGGACAAACTTTTCAATCTGTAGTTTTATGTGACTCGGCTCAAGATGCTAAGATAATTAAATCTTTACTGCAACCAGAAAAGGAAAGCGAAAAGATTAATGCTTGGCTAGGTGGTTCTCAAAGTGCAGGTTATGGTCATGTAACGATTGACATGATTGAGTTATGGCCTAAGCAAGATGATGGTAATGATAAAAACGACTGGAATGAGGTTAATAAAGGCTGGAAAAACAGGAAGGAACGCCAAAATAATTTAACTGTGACTCTCCTCAGCGATACAATTTTACGGGATGATTTCGGTCAAAATACAACCTATCCGCAGGAATTTGTCAAGGTAATTTCAAAAGCTTTAGATGTAGAACTAAAGCATATAGATACTTATGCTAGTAGTACGATTGTGGGTGGATTTAACCGCAAATGGGGTTTGCCTCTACCGCAAGTTCCAGCAATCTTAGCAGGGAGCGTTTTTGTATTTGAAATTCCGAAATTTAACGATGAATCACAGCAAGAAATTTTTGCTGAAAAAGTAACAATTTTAGAAGCACAAGGAATAGGTGAAAGGCGAGTAGATGGTTTTGGTCGTATAGTCTTTAACTGGTTAACGGAAGAAAGGACTTTTTCTGCTAGTAAATATGTAGATTCGACGACCAGTAATCAAGCAAAAAAGTCTTTGATTTCAGCATCAGAGAAACTGGCTAAAAGAATGGCAGAAAGACTACTGAGGCAAAAATTAGATGAATTGTTATTAGAACAAGTTAAGAGTAATACACCTGAAGATTCAAGCAAAATCAAAAATAGTCAACTTTCACGGTTGATGATTGTGGCTGCAAAAGCTTTAGCTGAAGGTAAGCCAGAGCCACTTTATGAATTATTGGGTAGAGATGAAAATTCTGATAATTTGACTAAAGCAGCTCGCACTCAGTTTAAACAAACTGAGATGAGTAAGGGTAAAAAATTAGATGAACAAATTAGAGATTGGTTAAACAATCCTGAAAGTTTCATTTTATCTTGGGGGTCAAAATATATAGTTGGAAATCAACCAGGTGTTACTATTGCAGGTCAACCTAAAAGTCTTGATAACCAGTTATCACTAGAATACACTCTCCGTTTAATTATTGCAGTTACTAAAAAAATGATGAAGGATAAAAACAATGACTGAACTTTATAGAAAAGACCATCGACTGATTACTCAACGCATTATTGTACGCGGTACATTAGTGCTTGATACTCCCACTTGCTTAGGTACAGGAGATGCAGATAGTCCTACTGATTTACCGTTATTACGGGATAGCCTTGATGATAAATATGCCTTATTAACAGGCTCATCAATCGCCGGTGCTTTACGGAACTATTTACGGGAAAGAAATAAGGGATACGGAGAAAGTGACAGACGTGATGAACTAGCCAGCAAATTATTTGGGGATTTATTTGCTTATGAAAATGAAAAGATTTTGTCTGAACAAGAGAAGATTAAATTAAGAGAACAAGACACACAAAGTCCTCTAATTATTGACGATGCTATCAGCACTAAACCCATCCAAGCTGAACTTAGAGATGGAGTAAAAATTAATAGCATCACTCGCACTGCTGCGGATAAAGCTAAGTACGACTTAGAGTTATTACAAGCAGGCACAGAATTTCCTCTGAGTTTTGAATTATTGATTGAGAGTGAAGCTAATGAGGCTGATTTACTCAAAGGATTAGCGATTGCTTTACAAGGATTAGAACCTAAAGAAGATCCAAATAACACTGAATGTCAAAATCATCCGAAAAGTGGTGAAATCAGCCTTGGCATGAAAAAACGTCGGGGTTTTGGTCGGTGTCATGTCAAAGAATGGCAAGTTTGGTATTTTAATCTGGAAGAGACAAGCGACAGAATTTTATGGCTAAATTTTGAGCATTGGCGCACAGGTTTTATCCCTATCTTTAACGTATACACATCAATTAAAGACGGACTGGATCAAGCAGGACTTCAGGTAACAGAAGATTGGGAGGATAAGCGCGATCGCTTCATCATCAACGCCACATTTACCCTTGCCAGTCCCTTACTCATTCGTTCAGGACAAGCTGAAACGGGACGCGCACCGGATGTTGTACATCTGAAATCTCATCGGCCAGGTAAAACAGATTCCCAATTCATTTTATCCGGTACAAGTTTAGCAGGAGTATTACGCCATCGCGCCGAGAGAATTGTCAAAACATTGGGTAGTTGTTCACCTATTGTCGAGTATTTATTTGGTTTTGTTTCAGGTAAACAAGCACAAGCAAGTCGTTTAGTTGTCCATGAAAAAGTTATCGAAAAGGCGTCTGAATTGGTACAAACTCGGATTGCGATAGATCGATTTACAGGGGGTGCGTATCACGGCGCATTATTTGAGGAACAACCTATTTTTGGGGGTGATGAAACAATTGTCACGATTGAACTTGAATTACGGAAGCCAGAAGAGTATGAAATTGGATTACTGTTACTCTTACTGAAAGATTTATGGACAAGTGATTTAGCTGTGGGAGGTGAAAGTAGTATTGGACGCGGACGTTTACAAGGAATTAAGGCAGACTTAATCCGACATCATCCACAAAATCCGAAACAATGGCAAATTACAGAAAATAATGGCAACTTGCGAATTAAGGATATATTAGATTCAAGTCAGCCAGAAAATTTGCTTAAAGATGAATTAGAACAATTTGTTAAGGCTTTGCAAAAAGAGTTAGATCAGGAGGTATCAGTATGAGTGAAGAAAAAGTATTTAAAAATGATGATGAATTACGCATTTGGTTAGCATCTAAAGCGTCATCTGTATCCACACAAACACCTTACCTATTAGCTCATGCTGAGGATGGGGTGATTTGGGGACGCTTTGATAATGGAAAGTTAACTATTGCTAATCAAGTATTTACAAAGCCTAAATTTCCAACCTTGCGCTTATGCACTTTACAACAGTGTCGAATTTTTGGAAAACAAGGTGAAGTATTGCTCTGGAAGTATGGGGAAAAGTGGAAATGGCGATTTATTGGTAATCCAGAAGAACATTTTATTTTAGAACCTCAAATCCTTTGGGGAACACATGGGGAAAGAAGGGATAACTTTACTTTACTGTGGGATGGTTCACAAGGTTTAAAACACGCTGTACCTTTGGGTATTGTTACTGTTAGCGATCGCAAACTTGATCAACCCGTGCGTTTAGTTGTTCACCACTACATTAATTATAATGAAGAAGGTGTCGCTTATATCTACCGCAGCCGTCTTGTTGATTTAACAACTCAGGAAATTAAATCAGGAAAAAACTTATGATTACCGAACCCCAATCCCCTCAAAAAATGACCGCGGAAGAATACCTCGAATGGGAAGCTACCCAGGAGTTTCGCCATGAGTATATTGACGGCGAGATTGTGGCAATAACCGGAAGTAGTATTCCTCATAATGATATTGCCCTTAACTTCTATCGTG
>JBEDKD010000276.1:0-20919 GCA_041172365.1 Cyanobacteriota bacterium
GTAATCGGTAATGGGTAATGGGTAATCGGTAATCGGTAATCGGTAATCGGGATTTGGGAATAGGTAATCGGTAATAAGTAATCTGTAAGTTTTCTTCTTCCTTCTTCCTTCTTCCTTCTTCCTTCTTCCCTCTTCCTTCTTCCTTCTTCCTTCTTCCCTCTTCCCTCTTCCTTCTTCGTTATCTATGAAGCATTGCGACGATCGCGCATCGTTTGGACAAACTTCTCAAATAAATAATCCGCGTCATGGGGCCCCGGACTGGCTTCGGGGTGATACTGCACCGAGAATAAAGGTTTTGTCTTATGACGTAACCCCGCGACAGTGCGATCGTTCAAGTTTAAATGAGTAATTTCCAAATCCTCAGCCAGAGACTCCTCAGAAATCGCGAATCCATGATTTTGACTCGTAATTTCCACCTGACGCGTTAACCCCGCGGGTTGATTTAAACCCCGATGACCAAATTTTAACTTAAATGTATCCGCGCCCAAGGATAAACCTAGTACCTGATGGCCCATACATATCCCAAATACAGGTTTTTCTGCCTTCAATAATTCCTTAGTCGTGTCAATCCCTTCCGTTACCGCGGCGGGATCTCCAGGCCCATTAGAAAGAAATATACCATCGGGATTATATTTGAGAATCTCCTCGGCGGGGGTATTGGCGGGTACAACGATCACCCGACACCCATAACTCACTAATCGCCGTAATATATTTCGTTTAATGCCAAAATCAAGGGCGACAACGGTAAACTTTTCTCCTGAAGTTTCCGTGGTTGAGGAAAATTCCCAATTTTCACTGGTGGCTTCGGACCACTCATAGACTTCTTTGGTAGTAACTTCTCGCACCAAATTTAATCCTGCCATACTTGGCGCTTGTTGCACCCGGATTAATAATTCGCGGGGATCGAGAATTTCTGTGGAAATTCCACCATTCATCGCGCCTACTGTGCGAATTTTCCGAGTTAATGCCCGTGTATCTATTCCATAAATCCCTGGAATATTATGTTTTTTTAGGTAATCTGATAAGGACTCAGTAGAGCGCCAGTTACTAGGTTTCCAACAGATATTACGAGCGATCGCGCCTCGAATAGATGGACCGTTGGACTCTTCATCTTCAGGATTAACTCCTGTATTTCCTAACTCTGGATAAGTAAAAGTAACAATTTGACCACAATAACTAGGATCGGTTAAAACTTCTTGATAACCCGTCATGCCTGTATTAAACACGACTTCGCCTACTACTGTACCATTTGCCCCAAAGGAAAAACCACGATAAGCCGTTCCATCCGCGAGCACTAAGAGAGCCGGTTTTGCTGTAGAAAGTGACATGGAATCTTTTATTGCTATCCCTAAAATTACATCCCTATTTCTGGAATAAGAAGTTACTGATACCGTTGATTTTTGGGGTGATAAAGATTAAATTGCTAAAACTCTTGCTAAAACTGAGATTCGCAATCCCAAATCCCCAATCCCCCATCTCAAATTGGTATCACTCCCCCCTGAAATAGTACCTTTCTACTTTGGCTGTGTCAAACCAATAAAGATGTAACACTCGATACTAGATTTCTTTCAAGTTATCATAGGATTTGAGGACGCGATAAGGACTACGCGCAGGCTTAGTGATCGCGCCCTACCCTGGTTTTGCTTCCGGGTTCCATCCCGATCTCACCGCGATCTTGTCCGCATCTCAAAAGTTATTAATTTTCCTAACACTCACCTTTTTTTATCATTAACTATGTTCTCCTTAAACCGAATTTTTCCCCAAGGCAAAAAGTCCTCCCGCGTCTCTTGGTTTTCTCCCACCTCAATGTTCGCCTTTACCAGTTGTGTCTTTAGTTACACAATGATCGCGATTTCTCCCTTCACCTTAGCCCAAGAATATCCGGGTTGTTTTATGAAGGATCGCGCCGGTAAGGTAATCAACTTAAATCCCCGGCTTTGTCAACAAAACATAACTGCTCCCAAAGCCAGTAGCTCACCCTCAACCTCGAAAGATAAAGGCGTTTATCGAGCCAAAATTCTACGTCGCATGGGAAATATTCCCGTCATTGAGGTGACTTTTAATGGCAACCAAAAATTCGAGATGATGGTTGATTCCGGCGCGAGTGGTACGGTGATCACCCCCGCGATGGCCAAAGCTTTGGCCGTTGTCACCAAGGGAACCGTGAGAGCGAGTACCCCTAATGGGGTCGCGGTATTTCCCCTGGCTCGTCTCACTTCTATTGAAGCTGGGGGACTCGTTATTCAAGATGTACAGGTTGCTATTTCTCCATCCTTAGATGTGGGACTCCTTGGCCATGACTTCTTTGGTGATAAAGATTTGAGCATTAAACAAGATGTTATTGAGTTTCGCGATCGTTCTTAATTTATTACCGCAAAAACTCGATTAATTGCTCTAATTTTTCCCAAGCTTTACCACTTTGGATGATTTCTTTTGCTAAAGTTACTCCTTTTTGGTGATCCCCCATCGGAATTACTTGACCAACTTGAAGCGCTAAAGACGCGTTTAACGCGACAACTTCCTCTTGTGCTTTAGTCCCTTTTCCTTGCAAGACATTCCGCAAAATTTTGGTGTTTTCCTCAATTTCTCCTCCTCGTAAAGCCTCTAAAGGAGCAGGAGTTAAACCTAATTCTTCAGGGTTAATTGTGGTCAGACTGACAACACCATCTGATAAAATAGCTAAATCCGTGAGATCCCCTAAACCGGCTTCATCTAATCTTTCGCGGCCATGTAAAACGATCGCGTTGGCTTTTCCTAATAATCCTAAAGTGAGCGCGATCGTCTCCAGAAGTTTAGCATCAAAAACCCCCATCACTTGACCCGTCACAGGTAAAGGATTAACTAAAGGCCCCAACAAATTAAAAACCGTCCGCACTTTTAATGTGCGTCGTAGAGACGCGACACTCTTTAACGCGGGATGCCAACCAGGTGCAAATAAAAATGTAATTCCCACAGCATCTAAGGCCGCTCTTACTCGTTCAGGAGCCGCGGTTAAATGAACGCCTAACGCTTCTAACACATCGGCTGAACCCACTTTACTCGACGCGGAGCGATTTCCATGTTTCGCGACTCGGACACCTGCCGCCGCCGCGACAAAAGCCACCGATGTCGATATATTAAAAGTAGAAGCACCATCGCCTCCAGTACCACAGGTATCAATCAGAGGTAAGACAGAGGAGGATTTTTCTAGTTTCTCTTCAGTTTGCCCTAAAGATTGAGACTGTAACACCTGCGCCATTCCCGCGAATTCTTCCGGGGAAACCCCTTTGGAGTGCAGCGCGACCAAAATTGCACCCGTGAGCACAGGTGGAATACTCTGCGTTAACCATCCTGTCATTAACTCCACCGCTTGATCCCTAGATAAAGATTGATGATCTAGTAATTGTTGGAGTAGGGCAGAAGCGCGATCGGCGGCACTTTCGGGACTCATAGGAGTATAATCAGAGGGCACAGAAGAAGCATTTGTCATAGATAATGACTATTGAGTAGTAAAGAAAAAAGGGTGCAAGGGACAAAAGTCTATAATTTTTAGATAGACGAACCCTATTCTACCGTGACAGAGGCTCCAAAACCCAGAAAACTACCAGATTGAAATTTTCGATACAGCAATACCCTTGAAGCCTATGGCATTGTAATAGACTGACCAAACTTCCATAGGGGAGTGTCAGCTACCCACTACAATAAGTAATTGTCAATCAAATTGTATCCGGGTCAAAACAATACTTGATTTCAGGAGAAAAATAAAAAGTGAGAAACTGTACCATGCAAAATCAAGGAATGGCTTTGCTAGAGATGGAAGAAGCATTACAAAAAGTCGAAGCAAAATATCGCAGTATGTTTGAAAATGCCGTTTCTGGCATTTTTCAAACCAGTCCAGATGGACGTTATCTTCATGCCAATCCCGCCTTAGCTCGTCTTTATGGATATACATCAATAGAAGAATTAATGGCAGGATTAACAGATATTGAACATCAACTTTATGTAGATCCTCATCGTAGAGATGAATTTATTAGTGCTCTTCAAGAATATGATTTTGTCTCCGAATTTGAGTCGCAAATATATCGCAAAGATGGAAGTATTATTTGGATTTCGGAAAATGCCAGAGCCGTCCGAGATGACCAAGGAAAATTACTCTATTATGAAGGGTTTGTCGAAGATATTACACAGAGAAAAAGAGCCGAAAAAGCACTAAAAGAAAGTGAAGAACGTCTGCGTTTAGTCATAGAAGGTGTCAAAGATTATGCCATTTTTATGTTAGATAAAAATGGCTATATTGCCAGTTGGAATACTGGAGCAGAACGGATTTTAGGTTATGAGGCTCAAGAGATTATTGGTCAAAGTTTCGAGTGTTTTTTACCCCCTGATGAAATCGCCCAAGGTTGGCCATTTCAAGGGTTGAAAATCGCGATGTCTGTGGGACGATTTGAAGTTGAAGGTTGGCGAATTCGCAAAGATGGTAGTCAGTTTTGGGCCAATGTTATTACCACCGCGTTATATGATGAAAATGGCAACCTTCAGGGTTTTTGTAAGGTAACAAGGGATATTACAGAACGAAAACAAGCCCAGGAAGCACTACAACGCTCTAATGAGGAATTAGAACAACGAGTACAACAGCGTACTTTACAATTAGAAGAGGCAATTAAACGGTTAAAAAATGAAATTATTGATCGGAAGCAGGCTGAAGATAAATTACGTCGTTCTCAAGGAGAATTAGAACAACAAAAGAATCAATTAGAACACACATTAAAAGAGTTACAAGACACACAGGCGCAATTAATTCACACCGAAAAGATGTCCACTTTAGGTCAATTAGTCGCGGGTGTCGCCCATGAGATCAATAATCCCGTCAATTGTGTCTGTGGTAATTTAGTTCATGTCGGTCATTATACCGAAGATTTACTTAATTTAATTGAAATTTATCAAAAGTATTATCCCGAGCCAAATCAGGAAATTCAAGAGTTATTTGAAGAGATAGATTTAGACTTTTTGATTGAAGATTTACCCAAGGCGATGTCTTCTATGCGAGTGGGAGCGGATCGGATTCGCGAAATCGTCCGCTCCCTGCGTAATTTCTCTCGTAAAGATGACTCTCAAATGATTTTAGCCAATCTCCATGAAGGCATAGAAGGGACATTATTAATTTTACAAAATCGTTTTAAAGCCAGGGGGAATTACCCGGAAGTTCAAGTCATAAAAGAATATGGTAATTTACCTTTAGTCAACTGTTATGCCGGAAAATTAAATCAAGTTTTTATGAACTTGATTAGTAATGCTCTTGATGCCATTGACGAATATAATGAAACTCGAACTAACGACGAAATTAAAGCAAATCCCTGTCAAATTAGAATCAAAACAGACGTGGAGGAGAATAGAGCAATTATTCGCATATCAGACAATGGTGCTGGAATGACGGATGAAGTCCGTCAACAACTTTTTGATTCATTTTTTACCACCAAACCCGCGGGAAAAGGTACAGGTTTAGGGTTATCTATTTCCTATCGTTTTGTGGAAGAACATCAGGGCAAACTCTCTTGTGTTTCTTCCCCTGGTAATGGGGCCGAATTCATCATAGAAATACCGATTAACAACCGATAAATATTTATTTTGATTGTTCGATAGTTTTCGCTTTAATTAATAGTCAAATAACCACATAAAGTAATTAATTGATTTGATTGATTGAACCCGAAATCAATATTGGCTTGCTAGTGCTGCATAATCAGTCCAATCAGGTATCATTATTGAGTCCAATACTTTTAGGTTGCTTCTAATTTAAGGATCTCCGACGTGTCAGAATTTTCTCAAACATGGGTATCCCCCTTTTTCAATGAGATCAAAGCAAGCTACCTGGTTTTTCCGATTCTGGTTTGACCCAACAATAATACCCCGCCAGGTGGTATGATTAATTAGCTTGGCATAACCCCCATCGGCGGTTCAAGAGTAGGGCTGTTACCTGGAATCGATCGCGCACTTTCAGTGACAATAGTATAGATATTGTCGCCCTTGGGTGTTGTATGATCTACACCTTTAACCCCCTCAATGCCTGGAAAACCCATCCCATTGACAGACAATTTGAAGCATTCCTGTTTTACCTCCTCTTCCTACCCTCGGCTTGTCTCATGACAATCTCTAAATTAGCAACCACAATTAACACAAATATGATTGTGTTTACCTTTTTTGAACCCATTCTTACAAATATGAGTTGACTTGCATTGAGGAAATTCTATAACCTTTATTCATCGGTTGATTATGCAACACCGACAATTATTGCCCGTTGGTTTTGGGATTTTTCCCATGCCGTCGCCGTCGTAGCAAATCAGCTTTTGGTAAATTTCTGGCACGTCATTTATGATGAGGAATCCATTGCCCTCATCGGTTTTACCGCTCATAGTAAGTCCCCCAATTTTTCAGCTTTTTGAGCAAGCACGTGGTGTCACCCTGTACGGGCGAATGCGCTGGTTTCACGAAGTTCGAGAAGGGGAGAACCCATTGCCGAAGCATTTAGCTTTGCCCTTATTGTATAATACAAAAGCACTTTTCGTGGGAGGGAGACAAAAAACTCTGAAAAAAAGAGCCTCAAGCCTTTTCTACTATGGGTTTAACCGAAAAAACAGTTAAATCCTTCATAGACTTCAAGTCATGTTACCCCCTTTGACTTTGCTTGCCTACCCTGGCTTTGAGTCTTCTTAAGCGCGAAAACTTGTCTAAGTCTCTTTAGTCTAATAAGATCAATAATTCCTACTTATTGTGGTGATTAGTTACCAGTTTTTTTAGAATATGCAAACCCAAATTACGCCTGACAAAACCATAAGCAATCCTCTTTCATCTTTTACTCGATTTTGGGACGATCTTAAAATCGTCGCTCAACCTTACTGGTATCCAACACAAGTAGACGGACGTGCATTTTCCGATGTAATTTTATCCTGGGGAATGCTTGTTATTCTTATTTTAAGCATAATTTTTTTAGTCGCGGTAGATGCTTTAGGTAGCTTCTGGAATCGCTATGTGCTTGATATTATCATTGAAGAAAAAGACCTGTCTAAGTATCTTAATACTCTATGGGTTTCTAGCTTCTTCATTGCTTTGATAACCGGTTTCGTCGCCTTTTCTAAATTTATTAGAAAACAAGTCGCTCTTGATTGGTATAAATGGCTAAGTAATAATACATTAAAACAATATTTGAGCGATCGCGCCTATTACAAAATCAACTTTAAATCAGAAATAGATAACCCCGATCAACGTCTCTCCCAAGAAATTGAACCGATTACTGGCATCACACTGAGGTTTTTAACTACTTTACTGGAAAAAGTGCTACAAATGATTACCTTTTTAGCAATTCTCTGGACTATTTCTCAACAGATCACTATTTATCTAGTTATCTATACAATTGTTGGTAACTTCATTGCCGTTTATTTAACCCAAAAATTAAACAAAATTACCGAAGAAGAATTAAACTTTAAAGCGGAATATAATTATGCTTTAACTCATGTGCGAGATCATGCTGAATCCATCGCATTTTTTCAAGGAGAAAAGCAGGAAGAAAAAATCATTGAACGTCGCTTTAATAACATAATAAAAAATGCTCAGTATAAAATAGATTGGGAAAGATTTCAGGATCTTTTTAATCGTGGCTATCAGTCGGCGATTAGTGTATTTTCTATGTTTATCCTGACACCAATGTTCATTACAGATGAAATTGATTATGGAGAAATTAGTCAAGCCAGTTTGTCCTGTTTTCTCTTCTCTAATGCCTTGGGACAATTAGTTAGTGAATGGGGAACATCAGGAAAAGTATCTAATTATATTGAGCGTTTAGCCTCCTTTTCTGATGGTTTGAAAAGAGTTACCATAGAAGCAAAAAACCTAAATACAATTACAACAGTAGAAGACAATCGTCTAGCTTTTGAAAATTTCTCCTTACAAACTCCAGATTATCAAAAAGTCATCGTAGAAAATTTATCTCTATCGGTTCCCTTGGGAGAAGGTTTATTGATTGTTGGTCCCAGTGGTCGTGGCAAAAGTTCTCTGCTGCGCGCGATCGCGGGTTTATGGAATACAGGAACAGGTCAATTAGTCCGTCCTTCCCTAGAAAAAATCATGTTTTTACCCCAACGTCCTTATATTATTTTAGGAACATTGCGTGAGCAGCTACTCTACCCCCAAACCACTCGTCAAATGTCGGATCAAGAACTTGAAGAAATCTTAGAAAAAGTCAATCTCCAACATTTAGTAACCAACCGCCATGACTTTGATAAAGAAGTGAATTGGGAAAATATTTTATCCCTAGGAGAACAACAGCGTTTAGCCTTTGCCCGACTATTAGTGAGCCGTCCCAGCTTCACGATTTTAGATGAAGCCACCAGTGCTTTAGATTTAACTAACGAAGAAAGCTTATATCAACAATTACAGGAAACCCAGACAACATTTATCAGTGTCGGACATCGGGAAAGTCTCTTTAATTATCATCAATGGGTACTGGAACTTACCGAAAATTCCGGTTGGACTCTTCTTGGTGTCGAGGATTACCGACGACAAAAAGCCATCGCGATCGAAAATCAGAAAACCCCTGAAATCACGAGCCATCATAATTCCACTATTCCCTTAGAAAATACACTCCCAATAGCAACAGAGTTATCGTCGAAAACACTTCCCGAATCCTCTCTTTCTCATCAAGAAATTCAAGAATTAACCAACTATGCCATCAACACGATCCGAAATAAAGCAAGGCAAGGCAAATCAATCACCACTAAAGAGGGTTTGACTTATAACTATGACAAAGACCCAAAAGTGTTAAAATGGGTCCGAGATTAGCGATTATTCGGGTTTTCGCTAATCTGAACTAATCTCATAGGAATGCTATAACATGGGTGATCTTATTACCGCACGGTTACGTTTAGTCCCTTTTAAATTGACAATTGTCGAAGCAGCAATGAAGGGCAATGCTGAATTAGGAAGAGTTCTAGGAGTTAAAGTTTTACCCGACTGGCCAGATGAAGAGTTTAGTCAGGGTTTGCCAGAAATTGCTGAGATTCTCAGCAAAAGTCCCTTGCAAAGGGAATGGGGATGGGGAAGTTTAGTCATTCAGCAGGCAGAAAACCTCCTCATTGGCTACGTCATGGTTAAAATTATTCCAGATATTCCCGATCCCGCAGGTGCCCCCACAGGAGCACTAGAAATTGGCTATCAAATCGTTCCTTCCTATCGACGACAGGGATACGGCTCGGAGGCGACAAAAGCCATATTAGACTGGACATTGCGTCAACCCTCTGTGCAAAAAGTAACCGCGGGCTGTTATGCTGATAATATCGCGTCAAAACGATTGCTAGAAAAAATCGGAATGCAGCATACAGAAACACGCGCCAAAGGGACAGTATTGGTATGGGAATTATCGCGATCCTCTTAGTTAGTATTTTTGTAAGTATTGGGCAGTCCGCGACTCCTCCAGAGCCAAGTCGAATCATCGGCTCGGAGATGGGTTTATCAAAACAATAACTATTCATGTAATCTGATAGTCGAGGTGACAGTTTATCCTTGTAAGCTGATAATTGACTGCTAATAACTGAAGGCTTACTAACTTTTTCAAATTTTCAGGAGCAACTTTTCATGTCTTTGTCTCGTGACATTGTTTTATTAATTACTCATAGTGGTGATTTTTTTACCATCGATCGAGTAATGGAAGCTTTAGTGAAAAAAGGTGTGCAACCCTTTCGCTTTGATACCGATCAATTTCCGCTAAACGTACAATTAACTGCCCATTTTAGCGGTTCCAAAAGCTATCATAAATTGGAATATAACAACCAATCTATTAGCACAGAACAAGTGCAAGCCGTTTGGATGCGGCGAATTTGGGAACCCAATCTTAAGGGATTAGACCCCCAATATCAACAAGCTTGTGCGAAAGAATCGAGAGCGACTTTAGAGGGTTTTTGGGATAGTCTCAGAGATGCTAATTGGGTCGATAATTTAGAGCGAATTAATAAAGCCCATAGTAAACTGTATCAACTACGGGTGGCATCAGAATTAGGATTAATTATTCCTCAAACATTAATCACCAACAAAGCAGAATCGGCACGGGAGTTTTTTCAACAACTTAAGGGCAAAATGGTGAGTAAGCTGTTAACGGCTCTTTCTCATACGATGGAAAGCACTTCTTTTTTCCTTTATACTAGCCTGGTTAAAGAGGAAGATTTAGAAAATGCCGAGTCCTTGCGCTATTGTCCAATGGTTTTCCAAGAACTAATTCCCAAGCAACAAGAATTACGAGTGGTTTATGTTAATGGGAAAGTGTTTGTGGGAGCCTTAAATTCGTCAACTTATGAAGCTTCTACAGTGGATTGGCGTGCCCCTAATGTGGAGGTAGGAGCGTGGCAACATCATCAGTTTCCTGATGAATTATTGCGTCTTCTTCAAGCTTTTATGGGGAAATTGGGGCTTTTGTTTGGAGCTTTTGATTTTATTGTCACTCCCTCAGGAGATTATGTCTTTTTAGAGGTTAATCCTCTGGGTGAGTGGGGGATGTTGGAGCGAGATTTAGATTTGCCTATTTCTAACGCGATCGCGGATGCCCTCATTTCTCATACTTAGAATACCCCCAAAATTCGGCGTTGCACATTCGTGGAATGATCCGGTGGTAGGGGCGGTGCCCCAGTGCCCGCCCCCAGCTCCCATCCACGGGAGTTTTGGGGCAACCACGGGGGGATTGCCCCTACAATATCATCCCTTAATTGTGCAACAAATTCCCCTGATTAGGGGGACTTTAAATCTTCAAACAAATCAGGAATTCTCTTAGTGAGTAATAATACTTTTATTAACAAAAGTTAACGAGGGGAATCTTGACAGATATTTTCCCTTAAGGCTACACTGCAAACAGTTCATTTCCAAAGGAAATTGCTCATGTCTAAAAACGTTAAAGCTACGGCTCCCCAAGCCGTCCCCTTCTTTGCTCGTTTCTTGGAAGAACAAGCCGCAAAGTCTAATAGTTCTAATACTCCTTGGGCTGAAACTCGTAAGTGGCCTTCGGATTGGGAAGAATATTAAATAGATAAGAGCAATCTTTATCGACAATTATAGGGAGTAGCAGTTATTTAATAACGAAAAGCTGCTCCCTTTATTGTTACTATTTATACCGAGAGAGCAGATCCTTCTTGATCCTACAACGGAGAAACTATCATAGTAAGTAATAATACTTTTATTAACAAAAGTTAACAAGGGGAATGTTGACAGATATTTTCCCTTAAGGTTAAACTGCAAACAGTTCATTTCCAAAGGAAGTTGCTCATGTCTAAAAACGTTAAAGCTACGGCTCCCCAAGCTGTCCCCTTCTTTGCTCGTTTCTTAGAAGAACAAGCCGCACAGTCTGATAGTTCTAAGGCTCCTGGGACTACTTTAAAGTATCCTTCCGATTGGGAAGAGTGGTAAATAGATAAGAGCAATCTTTATTGACAATTATAGGGAGTAGCAGTTATTTAATAACGAAAAGCTGCTCCCTCCTATTTTAGAGGTTAAGTCTCTAGGTGAGTGGGGGATGTGGGAGCTAAATTTAGATTTTCCTATTTATTGCTCGCGGATGCTCTCATTTTTCATCCTTAGAATACCTCCTAAATCCCCTAATTAAGGGATTTTAAATCTTAAGATTTCCCGTTAACAAAGAAGAGTTAGGGGCGTCTAATCGGTAATAATAACAACCATTAAGGAGATTTAATGACCGTTTTAATCCTCACCTTTAGCCAAGATAACGAAAGTATTCCCCTAGTGATAAAAGCGATTGAAGCCAGGGGAGGAAAAGCTTTTCGTTTTGATACCGATCGCTTTCCGACGGAAGTGAAACTCGATATTTATTCGGGGGATTCAGAGGGGGGAATTATTACCGATGGAGAAGAGCAGTTAGACTTAAGAGAAGTCTCCTCTGTTTGGTATCGGCGTATGCGCTACGGCTTCAAAATTCCTAACAGTATGGATAAGCAATTTAGAGAAGCTGCTCTTAAGGAATGTCGAGCGACAGTGAGAGGGATGATCGCGAGTCTTCCGGGTTTCCATTTCGATCGGATGTCCCATGTTGATCGAACCAATAATAAGCAATTACAGTTGCAAGTGGCACGAGAAATTGGTCTGCTAACTCCGCGTACTTTGACTTCCAACAATCCAGAGGCAGTAAAACAATTTGCCCAGGAGTGTAAAGCACAAGGGATTGTTACTAAAATGTTGTCTCAATTTGCCATTTATGGTGAAGGGGGAGAAGAAATGGTTGTTTTTACCAGTCCGGTTAGTGAGGATGATCTGGAAAATCTCCAAGGGCTGCAATTTTGTCCTATGACTTTTCAAGAAAATATACCTAAAGCTCTGGAATTACGCACAACGATTGTCGGACAAAAGGTATTTACTGCCGCGGTTAATTCCCAAGAATTAGAGGGCTCTACCTATGATTGGCGAAAGGAAGGAAGGGCTTTAAATGAAAAATGGCAAGTCTACGATTTACCAGAAGAGATCGAGAAAAAACTGCTGAAATTGATGCACTATTTTGGCTTGAATTATGGCGCGATCGATATAATTGTTACCCCCGATGGCCGTCATATTTTCCTTGAGATTAATCCCGTTGGCGAGTTTTTCTGGTTGGAATTGTTTGCTCCTCATTTTCCCATTTCTGACGCGATCGGCGAAATTTTACTCACGGGGAAAAATTAGCCCTATCTGTCCCGATATTGCTCTTGAACTTGGTAAGGAAATTAGGTGATGTCAAAACCTAACTGGGATGTGGCCAGAAGGCTCTACCTCATAAGGGAAACTCTTACTTGAGTGCTGATAACTCTGTGGATCTCAAGCAATTATACTAAGCCTATTCTCTAGGTTATAGTCTCATCATTAGGAAAATTAGGAAAAGGCGCGATCGTGGGCAACCCATAACAGGTATTCACAGAAATTTAGAAACTTCTTTAAATCATCCTGTGCCTATCAACTTGTATATGACACCGAAAAAGGTCCAAGCTTTTCCAGAGCATTTTGATACCAATGATGTTTTGATTTTGCCGATTTAAGGCTCAAAAAAATGATGGCATCAAACCGCTCAGAGTCAGCACTACGCTTTATTGTAGATACTGAATAATTCCCCATTAAGGCGTTACCCAATCTTACCTATCATGGCAAGTTAACTTTAGTACGTCTTTTAATTCAAGAGGAATTACTAACTACGATCAACAGTCCTCAAAATTAAGTTCTTTAGAACCCTTATTTTTCACAAAAATTAACTAACTTTTTTTCTGGAAATCCCTTGACAGAGTTTCTGCATTAGTGGTATCTTGTTTACAGTTCATTATTCTGTAAGGAACGTAACTCATGTCTAAAGAAGTTAAGACCTCCGCCCCTCAAGCTGTTCCCTTCTTTGCTCGTTTTTTAGAAGAACAAGCCGCACAGTCTAAGAGCCCCTGGGGTAGTGTTCCTCAGACTTTGAAGTATCCTTCTGACTGGGAAGACTATTAATAATTAGAAGAGCAATCTTCATCGACAATTAGGGGAGTAGCAGTTATTTAATAACAAAAAGCTGCACCCCTCCTTTTACTTAAATATTAAGAAAACTTACCATGTCTCAGAAAAAAGCATTGGACAGTCAAGCCATTCCCTTCTTCGCTCGTTTCTTGGTAGAAGGTGAAGAACCCCCACAACCAGAAACTCCGACCCCCTTTACTTGGAAGTGGCCTTCCGATTCCGAAGATTGTTAATTAGCTCAAATACAAATCTTTACTACCGCAATTTGTCAAGCCGCCGCAAGACTGAATTGCGGGGATCATCTCATTTTTGTAAATTGGTAGAGCGTCTCCCTAGCCCGATCCTGACGGGGGCGAGACGCTCTAATGCTCCGCACAGGCTACTCGTACAGGCACGGCACTGCCCATTCGTGTCAACTTAAGCTCAAAATTCGCCAGCCAGGGACTTAAGTCCCTGTCTAATAGCTAAAGTCCTCTGAAGAGGACTGAAAAACGAAGTCATTACTCGCAAATTGAAACTAGCTAAAACAGGCAACAAGATGTCTAATTCTGTTTATCATAATGATGATGATTTTAATGAGTTTCGCGATTAGTCCTCTTCAGAGGACTTCAGCTTTTAGGCAGGGGTTTTAACCCCTGACGGACTAAGGATTTCACTATCAGTTTTTTTTGCTTCTTTGAGATGCTCCCGAATCGCGATCGTTTCTCCTAGGAAAATAGGACAGTTAAAAAATTTATTCCTAAAAATATTTTCTAGGCCACCCAAATCGGTAAATAACTCCAAACTGATTCGGTTTTATGGTAGCTTTACTTGTTATTATTTTACCTGAAAAACGTAGAGATTTACCGAGATTTTTAACAAACTGTTGCAATCCCCTTCCCTGTCTCTCAATGGGAAAAATTTTATAATTTATTCCCGAAAAAAAGGGAACTATAGTCTTTCGATAGCTCCCCATGAATTATTCCTCTATTTCAACTGCTCTGGCAGGCTCCGTTGGAGTCTCCTGATTACTTTTACATTCTAGGGAACTTAATTGATTTTTTACTTTTAATTTTAGCTCCCCTGTAATGGGTAAAAATTCTATTTCTTCCAGAAGAGACTGCACGGATTCTTTTTTGCTACGTTCTGCATAGAAAGCATTGAGAACAGCTTCAATTCCATATTCAGCTACAGCATCTCCTAAAAGCGTTATCAGACCTAGCATTCCTATCGTTCCTAACATAACAAAGGGCTCCCCCAGAGTTAAGATAAAAACAATAGCCCCTAAGACAGCAGAACTTACATACAAACTGACAATTTTTTTTACAATTTTGTCAAGATCCATAAAAATCACCTAAAATCCTTACACGATGGGTTGAAACATTACTGAAGAGAATCACAACGCATCAAACTTTCCTAGTTTCGCCCTCCTCAGCACTCAGATTGTAGCAAATTATCGAGTACAGGATTGAGAGTAGGGGGCCGATAATCGGGACAAGCTTTAAGTCGTTTGACAACACTATGATGAACAATAACCGTTGAAGATTTGAGCGATCGCGATTGCTCGCCACCAAAAGCATAAACTCCAGTCACACTATTATCAAATTTAGTAGTGGCATCGGGGTTAATCTGAAGGGCCTCACTATCATTTTCAGGGGAATAAAACTCCAATCCCAAATTTTTAGCTTGATTAAGCATCCATTGTAAAGGATAATCTGATAAGCCTTGATATTGTTTGATTCCCCCACCAATACAGCTATGTTCACCGACAAACAATACCTCTTTGACAACTTGATCGGGATTTTTCTCATTTTTCTCCATAGGAGCCGAAGGAAAAATTTTGCGTTTCTCATCAATGGCAACCGCATGAAAAGCATTTTCCACAATCGGACTCAGTGTAGTATCAAAAAATTGATACTTCTGATTCCATAGTTTAGTAATTGGTAGCCAAGGAATTAAGTCAGGAATACCCAATGGTCCCACCGTATCCCAACATCCTAACATTTTGATGGGGACACGATACTGTAGATAGTCTTTTTCCGTGTCTATCTTTTGGGAATTATCTTCGCGAAATATTTGAGCCTTTCGAGAATTTGGGCTAATTTTATAATCTCGATAAAGATGATAAGCTTTAGGAATTTCCTCTATCTTAGAAGGTTTTAATAAACCACACTTATAAATCATCCCCGCCAAACAACGAACAGTATAAGCTCCGCGACTAAAGCCAACTAAGAAGATTTCGTCCTGAGCATCTCTGTCATAATTCAGACATAAAAAGCGATAAGCATCTTGAATAATTCGGTCAATTAACCATCCCAAAACACCACCGCCTAAACGTTCGATTAAATCATCATCTTCCGCGGTGCAACCCCCTGATAAATAAGAGACTATTTGCGGCGTTTTATCCTCAGCATTATATTTAATTGACCGTGCAAATTTCAGGACATTAGTAGGAGATGAAATTCCCAGTTGATGCCAAGTACCATCACAGCAAACGACTAATCTTTTTTTCTGAATTACAGAAGCTAATTGACTAGGTTCTCCCCTTTCAGAATCAGAGTTATTTCCAATAATAATTGGTTGAGTCGATTCGGAAATTGGTTCTCCGTGTTCTGACTCCGATGAGGGTTCATCAATAATAATCGCGAGGAGGGATTCTAACTTCGAGTCGAGAGTTTCATGTTTCGATAATTGGGAAAATTTTGTCCGAGATTGAGTCCGTTTTTTCGGTTTAGTATTAGACCTCAACGTTCCTTCAACTTTAATCGGCAGTTTCTCTAGTTTCCAGGTAGTTCCATAAATTATGCCATGATTCGCGTAGCTGCTTTTATCATTAGCATCGCCATTTAGAGGCAAATAAGCAGACAATCCGCGTTCGTCACCAACCCGACGCTGATTCATATCTTGTTGAATTTCAGCTTGGGTACGAGCTTTACTCCAAATATAAAATTCTGCCAGGGAACCTTTCCAATAGTGAGAAGCATTGACAGAAGAACCAATAACAAGTTTTTCAATTCCAGTTATTATTCTATTATGCCCATTGCCTCGATGCCAAAGGAGCCCATTACGATAAATATACATACGGCCTCTCGCGGCATTTTTCACAAAAGCCCAATGAGTCCAGACATTATATTCTCTGATTTTTACTTTTTTGTCTATGCGATCAAAACCATCCTGATTCCCCGCATCCCACACAATAGAAGTATCTGCCTGAGCGCCCCAAGGCAGACTAATTTTTAAGACACGAGTATTTTGTGCATTATAAGCCTCAAGGATAGTGGTTTCTTCGGCGAGACTGTTTTCTCCCTTCGCCCAAAATTCAATAGTGATAGCTTTGTCAAGATCCGGAAAACCTTTGGATAACTCTATGCGATCATCTATCCCATTAAGTGTAAGGACGGATTCTTGCTCATACATAAAATTTTTCCTTAATTGTGGACGAGAGAAAAAAAGTAATATCACCTTCGTCAATTTAACAAAGCTTTGTCGGTTTTTAACTTGACGAAGATCGACTTTAAATTATTCTTCGACTATTTCAATTGTCCTGGGAGAAGGAATATCCTCTGAAACAATCTCTACTTCTAATTGATGTTTAATTTTGAGTTTTAGTCCTTCTGTAATAGGTAAGGATTCAACTTCTTTGATCAAACTTTCCTGAGTTTGTGTTTGGCGACGCTCTTTATAGACGGCAATAAGAACCGCTTCAATGCCATAGCCCGTTAAGGCCTCTCCCACAATAGTCGTCAGCCCCAACAATCCTAATCCTCCTACAATACCAAAGGGCCCTCCTAATGTTGCCAAAGCCAACATGACGGCGTAGGAGTTTCCTCCTGATATGGCGAGTGCGACGACGAGAATGACCCCTGGTAGTCCCAAAGAGGCAATTTTTTTGGCTACTTCGTCCAGGGAGACTCCTATAGAAATGAGTTTCTTGTTAATTTCCTCAGAGCAAAGCCCCATTGATGTGAATTTTTTGTTAATTTCTTCTGAGGAAAGCCCCACAGAAGCTAGTTGTTTGTTAATTTCCTCTGAGGAAATGCCCATTGATGCGAGAATTTTGTTAATTTCGTCCATTGAAAGCTCCTAAGATCAATAAATAAAAAATTGCTTGGTTCCAATGTGATTCATCCAGATCACTATTTATGGCAAAATTACAACACCGGGTCGAGGTGGCTTTTCTGGGTTGAGTTTTATCAACTGGTTGCCTTTGAAAAAATAGGTGATAGTGCTGTCCCAACTCACGGCCTCTCAATCAAGATCGGACTTTCTTGAGTGCAGCCTGCCATGTCATTGTAGCATATAAAGTGGTTGCTTTTGAAAAAATAGGCTATATTGCTTTTACTAATTTAGGAAGGAATTTATGATTCTAAGCACAATTGCTGCCGGACTAATCTACCCGGAGACTGCCGCAGTTATTGGCATAGTTCACGGGAATCTCATTAAGGATGAAGGGTAAAGTTTCACCCGGATGGAGCCCAATCGTCGCGGGTTTCCCTACTTGGGTAACAGCACCCCTTTTCTGGTTATGGGCTACCAAGAAATAAGGAGTCTTGTCGGGATATTTCATCCTGTTTCGCAAATCTACCCCATTTTGGTGAGAGCAACCTCCTGACCATGATATAATCAATCCGGGTTTCCCCCGTGGCCGTAACTTGAAATTTCCCCATTAATACCAAGTCTTTTTTTGTATCCGAAATTGGTGGCAATTTGGGATTTTATCTTAAGTGTCTTGGACTTTCTTTAAATGTATATCTTATATAGCAAGTCTAAATCATTCATGTAGATTTGTAGGGGTAGTACCCCTGTGCCTATTCCTCATCAATCAATCGGGGCAACCACGGGGGGATTGCCCCTACCTTAATTGTACAAATCATTTAGACGCACTATATTATCAGGAGCATCTCACATAAGCAAAAAAAACTGTAGTGGGAGCGTTTCCCGAAGGAGGCATCTCATCGGGAGCGAAAGGTTGGTTCTAGTAAGCACAGGCTAGGCAAAACCACTGCCAATTTACAAATAGGAGAGGCTCCCCCAGTTAAGAGTTAATTCATCTCAAACCTAATATCTAAAATTATTATGACTCCTCTTCTCATGCCATCACCTCAGAAATCTCAATCAAAAAAAATAAGATCGCGTAAATTTTCCTTATTATTTGAGAGAGTAATGGCGATCATCGCCCTCATAGATTTCGGATTTGTCCTCTTCGATTTAAGTTATATCCCCGGACGAGATTTATATTTTCAATACTTACCCAGTCTTACCAAAATATATGACCCCATTAAAGGGATAGAAACCCATCGAGAAACTCAAAGATATTTAGATGCTATAGGCGCGATCGAAAGACAAATTACGAGAACAGGACTCGGTTCACCCGAAGTTAAAAGATTACTACAAAAACAGCAAGATTTAAGTGTGGAAATGATTAGTCAAAATCCCTTTGCCTTAGCCAATAAAACGGGAATACTGGAAAAAATTAAATACCGCATGGTGCAACAATATCCTAATCCTGATAAGTCCGCCAAACAAGCCTTTCGATTTTTTTGGAGTTTGGAACACTTAAACGATAATAATTTTAAATCAGAAATGGACTGGTTTCAGAAAAATATTAGTTCTTTAATCGAGTTAAATTATTTTCGTCAGTTATCATTGAGTGGTGAGTTTGTCAATAGATTTTGGCGCATCGACTTAATTTTTATTGGTATTTTTGCTGTCGAATTTTTAGCGCGTACATTTATCATTAGTCGTCGAAATTCGGACGTAAGTTGGCCCTTAGCTATGCTGTGGCGTTGGTATGATGTGTTTCTACTCATTCCCTTCTGGCAACAGTTAAGAATTATTAGTATAATAGCCAGAATAGATCAGGCAAAAATGCCAGATTTAGAACCCATTCGCAAACAAATCAATCGTTTCTTTGTCGCGAGTTTAGCCCAAGAATTAACGGAAATTGTGATCTTGCAAATTTTTAATCAAATGCAGGAAATGATTAAAGATCCTGAAACCATTAAGCAAATATTCTCTAATCAACAACGACGTTACATTGATATTAATGGAGTTAATGAAATAGACGCGATCGCGACTCGTCTAGTCCAAATCACAGTGTATAAAGTATTACCACAACTGCAACCCGATATCGAAGCCCTATTGCGACATAGTTTAGAAAGCAATCTCAAACAATCATCATTGTATAAAAACCTTCAGCAAATTCCGGGTTTAGAAGACTTTTCCCATCAAGTCATCCAACAACTGATTCAAGAATTATCTAAATTAGCCTCTGAAGGCCCCCAGAATGCCTATCAAACCATACAAAACGCGATGAATGATCCCGTCGGAACCCAATTATCAAACCAACTGGTACAACATTTCGGAGAAATACTAGGAAAAGAATTACAACAAAAACAGACAGTACAAGAAATTCAACTTCTCCTTTGCGACTTTATCGAAGAAATGAAAATTAATTACATTCAGAAAAGTAAAGAGGAAGATATGGAAAAGCTCCTCGCACAAAGCCAAGAATTACGTCAACTTGGTATCCAAGACGCGTCACATCGTCCTCCCATAAGCTAAACTACAACTTGATGCCTGTCCGAGAGGACAAGCTTCAACTTCTTGGAAAACATTGTTTCACCTAGGAGTGGGTAACGCCCACTTTTTTTATTGGGGAGGAGAAAATGCAAGCCAAAAAAGAAAAAACGAAATACAAGTCTCGACGGATGACTCCAGTATTTGACTTTAGCATTTTGCATTGTATATTTCCCAGTCCCATGCCCCATGCCCAAATTTGATATGACTCATCCCCTAATACCGAAAATCATAGACTTAGCCACCCCCGTTGCTGAAAAACTGGGTTTAGAAGTAGTGGGTGCAGTGTTTCATACCAACCAACATCCCCCGATCCTGCGAGTAGATATTCGTAACCAAAAGCAGGATACGGGGTTAGATGACTGCGAGCGGATGAGCCACGCCCTAGAAGAACAGTTAGATGCTACTAATTTAATTCCTGATGCTTTTGTATTAGAAATTTCAAGTCCTGGTATTTCCAGGTTATTAGAAAGCGATCGCGAATTTATCTCTTTTAAAGGGTTTCCCATCATAATCACAACCACAGAACCCTTCAACAGTCATAAAGAATGGACAGGACACCTCATTGGGCGCGATGAAACTAACGTCTATCTCAACCAAAAAGGACGCAAAATAACCATTCCTCGTTCTCTCATTTCCCAAGTCCTCATCACCGAGGAAGACTAAAGAGAAGGAAGAAGGAAGAAGGAAGAAGGAAGAAGAGGGGGAAGAGGGGGAAGAGAGGGAAGAGAGGGAAGAGAGGGAAGAGAGGGAAGAGAGGGAAGAGAGGGAAGCGAGGGAAGAGAGGGAAGAAATAATGAAACACAAAGGCACAGAGACACTTTGGAAGAACAAAACTTCCCCATCCTCCTCATCCTCTCCCCATCTTCCCCATCCTCCCTATCC
>JBEDKD010000277.1:0-7656 GCA_041172365.1 Cyanobacteriota bacterium
ACCGATTACCAATTACCAATTACCAATTACCAATTACCGATTACCAATTACCAATTACCAATTACCAATTACCGATTACCAATTACCAATTACCAATTACCGATTACCAATTACCAATTACCGATTACCAATTACCGATTACCAATTACCAATTACCAATTACCAATTACCAATCCCCTGACAGGGATCGTAATATTACAGATTGTGAGGGGACACCCCTTCTGATACAATCAAGCTCACAGTTAGTCTGAAATACTTAACTTAAAAATTGCTTGAGTCTTCCCTGATGGGCGTCCATCAGACTGTTGTGTGTGGGTATCATCTCTTCTCTTTTGAGGGGGTAGGGGCGCGACACTCCAGCTTTGGGTATTAACCTATGGGCTGCAATTTTTGGGAAGAGGGACTTGAGTTTGTCAACAGTGCTGTTTGTTTAGAGGGAATATAATGACCATGAAGCCCGATCGCGTGGTTTTAATTGGCGTTGCCGGAGACTCCGGTTGCGGTAAATCAACTTTTTTGCGTAGATTGACAGATTTGTTCGGATCAGAGTTAGTTACTGTGATCTGCCTCGATGACTACCACAGTCTCGATCGCAAACAACGTAAAGAAACTGGGATTACGGCCCTGGACCCCAGAGCGAATAACTTTGATTTAATGTATGAACAAATCAACGCGCTCAAAAATGGTCACTCGATTAATAAGCCGATCTACAACCACGAAACCGGAATGATCGATCCCCCCGAACGGATCGATCCTAATCATATTATCGTGATTGAAGGTCTCCATCCTTTATATGATGAACGAGTGCGATCGCTCTTAGATTTCAGCGTTTATTTAGATATTAGCGATGAAGTTAAGGTCGCGTGGAAAATTCAACGCGATATGGCAGAACGGGGTCATAGTTATGATGATGTCATGGCCGCGATCAATTCTCGGAAACCGGATTTCTCCGCGTATATCGATCCTCAAAAAGAATTTGCCGATGTGGTAATCCAAGTATTACCGACTAATTTGATTAAAGAGGATAAAGAACGTAAGATCCTCCGAGTCCAAATGATTCAACGGGAAAGTCTCTCTCATTTCAAACCAGCCTATTTGTTTGATGAGGGTTCTACAATTAACTGGATTCCCTGCGGTCGCAAATTGACTTGTTCTTATCCGGGCATTAAAATGCACTATGGCCCCGATAATTACTATGGCCATGAAGTCTCTATTTTAGAGGTTGATGGTCAGTTTGAAAATTTAGAAGAAGTGATTTACATCGAAAGTCATTTAAGTAGCACTTCGGCTAAGTATCAAGGGGAATTAACTCATTTGTTACTGCAACACCGTGAATATCCGGGGTCTAATAATGGCACGGGTTTATTCCAAGTTCTCGTTGGCCTCAAGATGCGGGAAGCTTATGAAAAGTTGACTGCTAAGGAAGCGAAAATCGCGGTGGCGGCTGTTTAGAACTTCTACAGATATTTTGATGAAAGGGACGCTCTTCCGCGTCCTTTTTGTTTTTTATCGTGATGTTTTTTCTTTCTTAGGTTAAACTTAATATTGTCTAAATTTTTTCCTCTCTTCTTCTCCTATGACCACTCAATTAACTGATATAGTATCTCAATTACAATCTTTACGAGATGATGCCAAAAACGCGATCGCGTCTTCTTCCAGTCTTGATGCTCTCGAACAATTACGCATTAATTATCTCGGCAAAAAAGGCCAAGTTTCCCAAATTTTAGGCTCTATGGGTAAATTATCCCCTCAAGAGCGTCCCCAAATTGGCGCGATCGCGAATGAAGTCAAAGAAATCTTACAAACCGCCTTAGATGAAAAACGTACCACCTTACAAAATGCCCTGATTCAAGCCAAATTAGAAGCAGAAACCCTCGATGTCACCATGCCTGGGGTGTATCGTCCCCAAGGAAAAATTCACCCCTTAAATGGCGTTATCGATCGCGCCTTAGATATCTTTGTCGGTTTAGGTTATACCGTAGCCACAGGCCCAGAAATCGAAAGCGATTATTATAACTTTGAAGCCTTAAACACTCCCCCAGATCACCCCGCCCGTGATATGCAAGATACCTTCTATTTACCCGATGGTAATCTACTACGGACCCATACATCATCGGTGCAAATTCGCTACATGGAAAAACACGAACCACCAATCAGAATTGTCGCCCCCGGACGAGTTTATCGCCGGGATACCGTTGACGCGACTCACGCGGCAGTTTTCCATCAAATTGAATTATTAGCCATTGATGAAGGCTTAACTTTTACCGATTTAAAAGGCACAATTAAACAATTCTTAGGGAAAATGTTTGGAGATTTACCCATTCGTTTCCGCGCCAGTTATTTTCCCTTTACCGAACCCTCCGCAGAAGTCGATTTACAATGGAATGGTAAATGGTTAGAAGTTTTAGGCTGTGGTATGGTTGATCCTAATGTATTAAAAACAGTCGGTTACGATCCCGAAAAATATACCGGATTTGCCGCGGGTTTTGGCGTAGAACGCTTTGCAATGGTACTTCATGGCATGGATGACATTCGCCGCGTTTATGCCAGCGATTTGCGTTTCCTTCAACAACTTTAACCCACCTCAAAGAAACCGGGTTTTTGACGCGTGTCTGTTAGACAGCAATACCTGAGCCAAAATCTCACCAATTGACGAAGGTATTGTTAAATAAACCCATTTCTTTCGGATGGGGATGAACAATTTTCAAGGAAAAATGAGTTATTTTTATTTCCTAAGTAGGGGAATAAAATCAAACACAAAGACACAAAGGCACAAAGAATATTTTGAGTAATTTGTTAGGATTTTCGGTCTTTACCATCGGCAAAATGTACTCAAAACCCGGTGAAATTGACTCTTTTTTCCTGCCTTTGTGTCTTTCGGCCTTACTATGGGACATAAAATCAAACACAAAGACACAAAGACACAAAGACACAAAGAATAATTGGAGTAATTTGTGATGATTTTATGTCTTATTGATCGGAAAAACATAATCAAAATCGGGTGAAACAGACTATTTTTTCCTGCCTTTGTGTCTTTCTTCCTTTGTGGTTATACCATGAGGATTTTCCCTGTGGCATCACTTTTTCAAAGGGGCAGAAAAACCAAGTTTCTTCAACAAGACTAAACCAATTTTTTTCTATTGATACCCAGTGGATGTTACCCTTACCTGCTAGAGATTGCCCGTGATTTTTAATGAGCTACCCTAAGCTATTCTACGAAAAATCTCACCCGACAAGGCAGGATTTTGGCGAAGGTATTGATACCACAAACCCGGTTTCTGCAATGGATGGGAAAATTTTGCGCTGCGAAAGTGGGATCTCGGACACGGATAGATAATTTCATGTTAATATGGAAAAGTAACAGCCCAAAAAGGTATCAAAAAATAGGAGAACTTTCTTTATCATGGAACAAATTAATGTTGCACAAATTATTAGCAACTTTGCCAAAATTGGGATTTTTTTAGTTATTTTCTCCCTAGGATTAGGACTGAGTTTAAGACAATTAAGAGAATTTTGGCAGCAGCCACTTTTAGTCGTTAAATCTTTTATCGCGGTTAATATCTTAGTACCGATCGCGGCATTTTTGTTAGTCATTAGTGTTTTTCACGAATTACCATCTAGCACTCGTATTGTCCTTTTAATCATGGCGGCGGTACCCAGTGCTCCCCTGATTGTGAAAACCGTGCCTCAAAAAGTCGGTAAATTTGATTTTGTCGCACCATTGCAAGTGTCTGTGGCATTGCTTTCTATCGTGACAATTCCCCTGATAGTTTTATTGCTGAAACACTGGTTTTCTGTTTCAGGATGGAATGTGACTCCTCAAAGTGTAGCTCCTCAAATTTTACAAGCTCAATTGCTACCTTTGGGAATAGGAATACTCCTACGAGAATTTGCGCCTGAGTGGGCAGACTCCTTGCAAAAACCCGTTGTCAAAATTGGGAATACTATTTTTATAGCCCTGATTCTTTTGATTCTAGCCATCGCGCTTCCTAAAGTTTGGGTTTTCACAAAGGGGCAATTTATTTCTGTGCTCGCGATGAGTATCATGATTATAATTTCCCTGGCGATCGGGCATTTCATGGGAGGACCAGCCGAAGATGTGCGTAGTGCATTAGCCGTTGTTACTTCTATGCGAAATACCGGTTTAGCTCTGGTTTTAGTGATGACGAATATTCCCTCTTTAAAGGAAGTACGGATCGAGATCATTACTTATGCTCTTTTAACCACGATCCTTTCTACCCTCTATGCCAAGTGGCGTAAACGCAGCAATGCCCAAAAAGAAATTAACCCAGAATTAGACACTCCTCCCACATCCTAAATCGTTTTCTGATATAACTTAAAGAGTTGAGTAAGACTTATGCAGAAACCGGGTTTCTCAATGCTATTTCCTTTTTGAGGGAGTCTCAAACTAGAAACCCGGTTTTTTGTCTTATGAAAACAACCTTTGTGGTTTAGTGAGGAGTGAGAAACATGAAAACAGTGGATTACAAAAATAAGTCTCTAATCTTTTTGAGTTTAGCCGCGATCGTGACTGGAAGTATCAATTTTCCCAGTTTCGCGGCTTCCCCATCCCAGAAAACATCCCTAACATCCCAACCAACCCGAAACCTCTGTCGTCAGGTTAATTCTAAAGAGGGGTTAGTGGTACGATCGCAGGCGAATGCTACCGCGTCAGTGGTGGGAGGAGTAGCCATGAATACTCAGATCACATTAGTTAATAATCAAACCCTCAAAAGTGCCGATGGGCGTCTTTGGGTAGAAATATCAGCACCCATGAAAGGATTTATTTCCAGTGGCTATCCTAATAATGAATTTAACCTAATTCCCTGTAGTGGAGGTGAGCAAGGGAGTAAACCCACAGAGAAAAAACCAGACAACAAACCAGAGAATAAACCAGAGAATAAACCAGAGGCAACTCAACCGAAACAAACCACCAGTCTTTGTCGTCAAGTAGAAAGTCGAGTCGCGCCCAAAGGAATTGTGATACGCGCCGATGCTTCCACAAAATCCGCGGTACGGGGAGGAGTTCTCGCGGGTGGAAAAGTAACATTGGTTAAGGATTATAAACTGATCAAAGATAAAGATGGAGACAAACGTGATTGGATAGAAATTACGGCTCCCGCTTCCGGGTTTATTGCTACGAATTATTTAATTATGTGTAAAGAGTAGCATTGGTAAATTTCGGCTCTTTCTGCCCAATTGTCCAAAAAAACTGCCATCTTTAACCCCGATTATTCAGGGCTTACACGGGATAACAATTGGGGGCAACCACGGGGGGATTGCCCCTGGGGGCAACCACGGGGGGATTGCCCCTACGAAATCACAAGTCCCAAATTTTGGGGAAATTCATATATAGCCAAGGCATAAAATAACTATGAAACGTCGTTGGTTTTTCGCTTCAATACTTTTTATCGTGTCAGCTTGTTTATCACTGGCATTTTCATCTTATTCTCTGCCCAATTCAGTAACCTTAAGGAGTTTAGCGGAAAAACGTGGGATAGAAATTGGTGCGGCTGTCGCGATTCCTCCACTCAAAACCGATCCTATGTATCAGCAATTACTCACAAATCAATTTAATAGTGCTTCGGCGGAAAATGTAATGAAATTTGAATATTTACATCCCCAACCGAATACTTATACATTTAATGAAGCAGATACACTGGTAAATTTTGCTAAATCCCATAATATGAAAGTCCATGCTCATGTGTTAGTATGGCATATTCAACTTCCTAAATGGTTGACAGAGGGCAAATTTTCCCGCGATCAGTTAATCACGATTTTACGCGATCATATTCATAAAGTAGTAGGTTATTATAAGGGAAAAGTGCAAGCTTGGGATGTGGTTAATGAAGCATTGAATGATGATGGAACTCTCAGAAATACCATTTGGTTACAAGGAATTGGCCCAGATTATATCGAAATGGCATTTCGTTGGGCAAGGGAAGCCGATCCCAATGTGGAATTATACTATAACGACTTTGGAGGCGATGGTTTGGGCCCAAAATCAGACGCGATTTATAGTCTGGTGAAAAAGTTAAAAGCGAAACAGGTTCCTATTACAGGTATTGGCTTACAAATGCACGTTGGCTTGGGATGGGCACCGCCAAAAGGAGATGTGATCGCGAATATTAATCGTTTAGCCGATTTGGGGTTAAATGTGCATATTTCGGAGATGGATGTGCAAACCCATGAACCCCCCGGCACAGAGGAGGAAAAATTGCAAAAAGCCGCGAATATTTATGCTGATATGATGAGTGCTTGTCTCTCGAATAAGGCTTGTAAAAGCTTTACGGTTTGGGGATTAACTGATAAATTTTCTTGGCTTCCCGGTTTTACGGGAAAACCTCAATCTCCCCTTTTATTTGATACCAATTATCGTCCTAATCCTGCTTATTACGCGTTAATTGATGTCTTACAAAATAAGTAATCTAAGACGATTAAACCACATAAAGTAGGACAAGCATCCGGCTTGTCACCTGGCCCGAATCCTGTTTTACTAGCCATTCTAAATGCGTAACTGCTTAATACCAATCACGGTCAAAAATGTGCTAAAAGTGAACAAAAATGACAGGAGATGCGGGTTGAGGGGTATTCAGGTTATTTTTGAAGTAGGGGATTTTTAACCTCTATTCAGGTGATTTTTTCAGAATAGGGGTGAAAGATCCCCTACAAACCAGGGTAGTCCTGCATAACTAATGATGCAGTTCGATGTAATCCTTTCTGTATAAAGATTGAGGAAGTTAAAAGCCTGACTTTTGCACCACTACCCCTCACTTTTAGACAAGCTTCTACGATCGCGTGTTTTAAAGGTTTTTGAAGTTCGATCGCGCTCATCGGCTCTAGTTTTTAACTATTACCGATGAGCGCGATCGCGTTGTGTTTTATCAACAGTTATGGGTGACGTTGGTTGAACCAATTAGTTAAATCTGCGGCTGAGGAAAAATCGAGTAAGGCCTCTCCTAAATTCTCTAATTCTTCTAGGGGTAAAGCCTGAATTTGTTCTTGCATTTCCGGGGTGATCGTGCCGAGTCGTCGAGTTAAAAGGCGAGTGAGGAACGACAGAGCCTCGCGTTTGAAACCTTGTTGGAGACCTTGTTGGAGACCTTGTTGGAGGCCTTCTTTGAGACCTTCTTTGAGACCTTCTTTGAGGCCTTCTTTGAGGCCTTCTTCGCGAATTTCTTGGTAAATAACAGACTCGCGCATAGTTTCCTTCCTAAATAATTGTCTGATTAAGTTTTTTTCAAATCTCAAACCCGCCAGAACCTGGGTGCAAGCCAGCAAATCCGCTTTTTGATTGGGTTCTTCTATTGTAGCAATCTGATTAGCTATTTGCTCTAGCAAAGTGGCAGGCGAGTTAGTTTGAGATAATGTGGCAAAGGGTAGCAAACCGGGGACTGATAGCAATACATCGGGGTTTTGCTCCCACAGACGGATGACTCGGTATCGGAGTCGGATATCCGTGTCTGTGTACTCGGATACAAAAGCCTGTTCTGAGGTGGTTTCCCGTAAAAAGATGACCACTTGATGGATGCAACAGGAGTATTGTCGTTTCAGCCTGACGTAATAATCGAGCATTCTGAAGGAGATGGGCGGTTCAGAATAGGGGCGGGTTTCAAATTCCAGATGGAGAATTTGGTTATCGCTTTGCAGAAAAAC
>JBEDKD010000278.1:0-3648 GCA_041172365.1 Cyanobacteriota bacterium
TTAGCCATTCCCGATTAGCCATTCCCGATTAGCCATTCCCGATTAGCCATTCCCATTAAAATAAAGGAAAAAAAACGTGAATCTAGGCGAAGGGGTTCAACTTGTTTCGTTTGGCATATTAGCCGTAATGATGATTGGTGCAGCATTAGGTGTTGTCCTTTTCTCTAATATTGTCTATTCGGCTTTTTTGCTCGGTGGTGTCTTTGTCAGCATGGCCGGATTGTATCTTTTGCTTAATGCTGATTTTGTCGCGGCCGCCCAAATTTTGATTTATGTCGGTGCGATTAATGTCTTGATTTTGTTCGCGATTATGTTGGTGAACAAAAAAGAAAATTTCCGCAATTTGCCTAATTTTTGGATTCGTCAAATTGCTACCGCGATCGTTTGTTTAGGTTTGTTTGGCCTTTTGGGGGCAATGGTTTTATCAACTCCTTGGGCTGTTTCTTCGGCTCTACCTGGGGGAGAAGGTGCTATTGTCAAAATTGGTAAACATTTCTTTACTGACTTTTTATTGCCTTTTGAATTAGCCTCGGTGTTTTTGTTAATGGCAATGGTAGGCGCGATCGTTTTAGCCCGTCGTGATTATTTGCCCGATGAGATATTAACTAAAAAGAATCAAGCCCCCGTTTTGACTTTGCCTGAGCGTCCCCGTGAAGTTGCTTCTATCGCGGGTGAATCTTCGGCTAAAAGTTAATTATCGGGTTGGCAATACCTGATGTTTTTAGTGAGGATAGGAGATTTTTTACTTCAAGCAAAAATCTCCTATCTAATACCAATAAAGTAGAGACACGGCACTGCCGTGGAGAGGGCGAAGCATTCCGGCCATCAATCCCCTGGGAATAACTAATAGGCTATCTACCGGAATGCTTCGCCCCTACCTACTGGGTTTATCTATTGTCTAAAGTTTGTGAATGAGGCGCAATTAAGGTTATTATGCAATTACATCTTGAGTATTTTCTGTTATTAGCTGCGGCTCTTTTCTGTATTGGAATTTATGGTTTAATTACCAGTCGGAACGCGGTGCGAGTTTTGATGTCGATTGAGTTACTGTTAAATGCTGTTAATCTCAATTTGATGAGTTTTTCTAATTATCTTGATTCTCAAGGGATTAAGGGCCAAGTTTTTACCGTTTTTGTTATTACCGTTGCTGCGGCTGAAGCGGCTGTGGGTTTGGCGATCATTTTGACTATCTATCGTAATCGTAATACGGTTGATATGGAAGAGTTTAATTTACTCAAGTGGTAATAACGAAGAAGGAAGAAGGAAGAAGGAAGAAGGAAGGAAGAAGGAAGGAAGAAGGAAGAAGGAAGAAGGAAGAAGGCAAATTACCTATTAGACATCTCCAAAAACTATTTTAGGGTAGGCTAACCCTGCCATTCATCGGATTTTTCGGAGATGTCTATTACCTATTATCATGTTTTGGTAAAATGAACCACAAAGACACAAAGACACAAAGGCACAAAAGAAAATTTTGTCGTAATTAAAGACTAATTGTATTATCGTTTAATTTTTATTCAAAGTAATCAATTTTTAATTATTTAAAATGCAAAATCCAAAATAGAAAACCTCGAATAGGTATAATTGCCCAATAACAATATATTTATGGACGAGAATTTACAGAAATCTCAAGACGCGGTACTCTGGATGATAGGGTTAAAAGTGGTTTAATAGGGGTTAATTTTAGTCAATGCTGAGTGCGTTAATCTGGATACCCATTTTAGGGGCAATTCTCATTGGTTTTTGGCCGGGTTCGCTTTCGACTAAATTTGTTCGTCAAGGCGCGATCGCGGTTTCGTTGCTCGGATTTCTGGCATCGGTGTTTTTAGCTATTCAATTTGAACCGCACATAAGTGGTTTACAATTTTCGGAATTTCTGCCCTGGATACCCAATTTAGGTATTAATTATAGTCTGGGTGTTGATGGTTTATCATTACCTTTGGTGCTTTTAAATACGCTTTTAAGTGGAATCGCGATCTATAGCACTGATGAATCTATACAACGTCCTCGTTTTTATTACTCTTTAATTCTCCTCATTATTGGAGGAGTAAATGGGGTCTTTTTAGCTCAAAATCTCCTTTTATTTTTCCTCTTTTATGAGGTGGAACTGATTCCCCTTTATCTCTTAATTGGTATTTGGGGAGGGGCGAAAAAAGGTTACGCGGCTACGAAATTTCTCATTTATACCGCCCTTTCTGGTATTATTCTCCTCGCGTGTTTCTTAGGGGTTGTTTTCCTCAGTCATAGTACCAGTTTTGATTTGATTTCTTTGGATGCTAAGAGTATTCCTTTAGAAACTCAAATTGTTTTACTGGTGGGAATTTTGATCGCGTTTGGGATTAAAATTCCTTTGGTCCCTTTTCATACTTGGTTGCCTGATGCTCACGTGGAGGCTTCTACTCCGATTTCGGTTTTATTGGCGGGTGTTTTGTTAAAATTGGGAACCTATGGCTTATTACGTTATGGGTTATGTTTGTTTCCTGACGCGTGGGAATTTGTCGCACCTTGGTTAGCTAGTTGGGCCGTTGTTAGTACCCTTTATGGTGCTAGTTGCGCGATCGCGCAAAAAGATATGAAAAAAATGGTCGCGTATAGCTCTATTGCCCACATGGGTTATATTTTATTAGGAAGTGCCGCCGCGACTCCTTTGAGTCTCTTGGGTACGGTTTTACAAATGGTGAGTCATGGTTTAATTTCTGGGCTCATGTTTCTCTGTGTGGGGGTGGTTTATCGCAAGTCGGGTAGTCGTGATATTGATATCCTCAAGGGGTTATTAAACCCTGAGCGCGGTTTACCTGTCATTGGTAGTTTAATGATTGTTGGGGTAATGGCAAGTTCGGGTATCCCCGGAATGGCTGGGTTTATCGCGGAGTTTTTGGTGTTTCGTGGCAGTCTTGGAGTTTTTCCCGTGCCTACTTTACTTTGTATGATCGGAACGGGTTTGACTTCGGTATATTTTTTAATCATGATTAATCGCGTGTTTTTTGGCCGTCTCTCTGATTTGGTGATAAATTTACCTTCAGTTCGATGGCGCGAGCGTATTCCTTCTATGATCCTCGCGGTGATTATTTTTGTTTTGGGCGTGGCACCATCAACTTTAGTTTCTCTTTCAGAAAAAACAACGAGCGAAATGGTGATAACACTGGCTCCGAGCAAATTGGTTTCCCAAAGTCTGGGAAATTTACCCGGAAATTAATTTCTGCCATCAACTGCTAAAAAGTATCTATCTATTTGGCATCATCTCATACCAATTACAGGAAAAAATGTCACTTATGATGGGTAGGCGGAGCTTGCACCCAAGGCGCAAAACCCAATACATCATTTAGCAATTATTTGAGAAATTGGTACAACCGGGGAGAGGCTCCTACTACCAGATTATTTAATTTAGATACTTCATCGCGTAATTGTAGTCCATAAAGGATAACTTTTTTAGTCCTATAAAGCTTTGACTAAAATTAGTCAGGTTTTTATCCCCCATACTGGTTAAGCTGTTACGCATTTTTAATTCTTATTAGTAGCACAGGCATCTTGCCTGTGACTATTAGTAACAGAGGCTTGGGCTCTCTAACTATTAGTAACACAGGCATCTTGCCTGTGACTATTAGTAACAGAGGCTTGGGCTCTCTAACTATTAGTAACACAGGCATCTTG
>JBEDKD010000279.1:0-9428 GCA_041172365.1 Cyanobacteriota bacterium
ATATAAATAATTCCGGGGTTGTTATCGACAATACTTTTGACTAATCTTTGACTCTCTAAAAGAACAAGTTTTATCTGTTTTTGGGCTGTAATATCGCGTCCTTCTGCTAATAATTGATAAAAAATTCCGTTTTCATGCCATAAAGGTTTTAAAGAAACATCTAAATCAATAAGAGAGCCATCACCACCAACAAGTTTGATTTCAAATCGACAATTTTCGCCCTGAGATGCTTTATAGACAGCTTGTTGTATTTGGATTTGAGACATGACTAAACCGTTAAATAAAGGACTTTCCCAGATTAAATTACCCACCACTTGCTCGTAAGTCACTCCTCCTAAACTCAAAGCAGTCTCATTAATTTCCATAATTTGCCCCGTCAAGGAAAATAACGCGATAAATTCAAAGGAAGAATCAAAAATTGCCCGGAATTTTCTTTCACTAGCTTTCAGTGCTTCTTCGGCCTCTTTGCGACTCTGAATTTCCTCAATCATGCCTAATATATAGAAGGTATTATCAGAATAATTAGAGAGGATTGAACCGACAACATTTACCCAGATTATTTTCCCTGATTTATTAATAAAACGTTTTTCCATTGAAGCAAATTCTAGGTTTTCTTCGAGGACTTTTTGAATATTCTCTAATTCCTTTTGTCTATCATCGGGATGAGTAATATCCATGAAATTTAAACCCAACAATTCATCAGTTGAATAACCGGTAATTTGGCTGAGTCTGCGATTAACACGAATGAGTTTACCGTTTAAATCCGCGATCGCAATACCAAGAGGACTTTGCTCAAAGACTAAACGAAAACGGGCTTCACTGGTTTCGAGTTCCGCGGTACGCACTTCTACTCTTGCTTCTAATTCTTGATTGAGTTTTTCTAAGGCTTTTTCATGGGCTTTTCGATCGCTAATATCTGTCGCGACTATCAGGGCTTGAGTGACTTTTTCATTTGACCAAATTGGGGCAATCTGAATTTGAAAATATGTCACTAAATTTAGGTCTTTTTTCCATTTTGATTCATAACAGATTGTTTGTCCTCTAAAGACTTTTGCCAGTTTAGATTGCCGATCTTCCTTAAGGTTTAAGTCGACCAAATCGTAGAAATTTGTACCAATTAGAGATTGATTCCATCTATTTTCAAACTGAGGCCAATGAGCAAATAAAATTATTCCCTCCTGATCCAAAGTCATCACAAGATTGGGGGCATTTTCGATTAATGAACGCCATTTCGCTTCAGAAATTCGTAATTGAGCCTCCGTGCGTTGTCTTTCATTTAATTCGTTTCGGGCTTTTTCTAAGGCGGTTGTCTGTTGGATCGCGATCGCGATTTGTGTCGCTAATCTTTCTAAAAGTTCCACATCAGAAACTTGCCAATTACGGTAATTTTCGCAATGATGTGCCACTAATAAACCCCACAGTTTGCTCGGAGGAACTTGGGAAGACGAAAAAGATTCTTCCGACTCTTGATGATTCACCATAATCGGGACAACAAGATTAGCTTTGACTTCAAATTGCTTCAGAAGTTCTAAATGACAGTCGGTTAAGCCTACTTCCTCAACATTATCAACTACCCAACTTTGTCCTTGATAATAGCGATTGTCTCTACCCTGTTGAAAATAAGTATCTTGAATTTTTAAACGGAGAATGGATGTCCAACCTTTACCCACTGATTCGGCAACGATCTCCCCTGCCATATCCGGGGAAAATTGATAAATAATCACGCGATCAGTATTTAAAAAATTGCGTACTTCCCGCACCGTTGTCTCTAAAATTTTTTCGAGATTAAGAAATTGACGAATTTGAGAAGCTACCTGTAGGAATAAACGCTCTCTTTCTAAAGTGTTTCTGATTTGTGAGGTATGAGAATGCACCTGTATTTCTAATTCGGCATTACTACTCTCGAAAAGGTATCTTTTTTCTGATTCTAGTTGTAAAATGCTTTGTTCTAATAAGGGCAAAATGGTTTCTGTTGTCACAATCCCCATCGGATTTTTTTGTTGATTAACAATGGGTAAATGGCTAATTTTGTGTTGATTCAGTAAATTAAGGACTGTCCCAATATCTTTCAAGTCCTTTTGTTTTAATATGATGATATTTTTAGTCATTACTTCGGAAACAGGAGTATCGTCGATATTTTTACCCTGAGCGACTAAGTTGACTAAATCTCTCTTGGTGAAAATCCCTAACAGTTGCTTTCCTTCCATGATCAAAACGCAACTGGATGTAGGGACACGCGATCGCGTCTTTTTCTGAGTTAATTTTTGAGATAACTTAGATTTTTGCTCCCGTGCTTGACTCATTAATAAAACAACTTCACGAGTAGGAGTCTGGGGACTCACGCGGAGAAAAAAGGGATTAATTGCTTGTTTTAAATCGTAAGAAACTGGCATATTTGGAGTTAGCATCGGGGTTTTGGGGGAATGAGACAACCCGCCTGGGACTCTCGGCCCAGGCTAATAGCAAAAGTCGGTTCAAACCGACTGAAATATTAAATAGTCCTATAGGGGAGGACCTTCGCGGTGAAACAGGGATTTGAACCCCTGTCGGAATGTCGGAGTATAAGTTTGAGAGATATATAGAAGAGAAATTTTTTCTTCCCTCTTCCCTCTTCCTTCTTCCTTCTTCCTTCTTCCTTCTTCCCTCTTCCTTCTTCCTTCTTCCCTCATTCTTCTTCCTTATTTTCCTTTTCAGTTTCTGAGGAGGATTCCTTTACTCCTTCTTTTAAGCCCCGGAGGGTTTGTCCGATCGCGCTACCGAGTTCGGGAAGTTTCTTTGGCCCAAAAATTAACAACGCGACAACAGCAATAATCCCTAATTCCGGCAAGCCGAGTCCAAACATGGTTGTCTCCTCTAAGTTAATCTTAATTACATTGTAAACAAATGTCTCATTTCTTGCATCATAAGCCAAATCGCGATAAAGTTGACCCCATGAACTACATTAAATAATTTTTCAGGAATGTTAGAAACATCAACAGCTTCTTTACGCGAACAACAACACCCTTTAATTCGTCAACTTGCTGATAGTATTGAAGGGGCATGGAGTCATTATTTACAATTAGAACCCTATGAGCTACCAGAAGGTTTAGGTTATGTGGAAGGCCGTTTAGAGGGGGAAAAATTAGTTATTGAAAATAAGTGTTATCAAACACCCCAGTTTCGTAAGTTACATTTGGAACTTGCTAAAGTGGGTAATGGCTTGGATATTTTGCATTGTGTTATGTTTCCTCGTCCTGATTTTGCTTTACCCATGTTTGGCGCGGATTTAGTGGGCGCGAAAGGACAAATTAGTGCCGCGATCGCGGATCTTTCCCCTCTAAGTCGCGATCTGAAATTACCTGAATCTTACCAGATCGGTTTGCAAAAATTACCCCAATTTCCTTTTTCCCAACCTCGTGCTATTCCCGAATGGGGTGATATTTTCTCGGAGTTTTGTTTATTTATTCGTCCGACTTCTGAAGAAGAAGAAGAACATTTTATCAATCATATTAAAGGTTTTTTAGATGTTCATTGCCAAAACGCGATCGCGTCTCAACCCGTCTCACCCGAAGAAAAAAAGGAAATTCTCGCGGCCCAACGGTATTATGCCACACAACAACAACAAAATGATAAAACTCGTAGAGTCTTAGAAAAAGCCTTCGGTAAAGATTGGGCAGATTTTTACATGACAAATGTCTTATTTGATTATGTTGAATAATTGGTAAAACCTCACCCCGAACCCCTCTCCTATAAGCAGGGCTGTTTCATTCTCACCAAATAATCTTACTGTAGGGGCTCTTTCACCGAAATCTTTGATACCCACCGAAAAATGATATAAACCCGCCCCATCCTGTTGTGGGGGGTTTATTTCGTAGGGAAACGGCACTGCCGTTTCCTGGCAACGCACTGCCGTTTCCTGGCAACATTGATCGGGGGAACCCGCCCCGACAAAATGTTGATTTTTCCTAATTTTTTCGAGAATGAAACCGCGATCGCCTAGGGCTGCCCTCGACTCTTTTATTGATAGGCGAATAATAAACCCAAAGAAGATAACAAAGAGTTATTCTTTCGAGAAGCCTTGGGATTTTCCTGTTTAATCTGATCGATCACAATCATGCGAATATCTCGCTTTTCTTCAATCAATTTAATCCCCGGTGCTTGTAAATTCAAAAACTCTAAATCTTGCTCTTTACCACTGACTAAAAACTCAGTAATTGCCACCTTATAGACTTTTTGAGATTCTAAAGCTTTACCCTTAATTAACCAGGTTCCCGAATTGAGTTTAACATTTCCTGTTTGTAAATAACCCCCCTTTCCCTTATTTTTTATCCCTTGATTTAACACCTTTTCTAACAAATCCCCTTTCATTTCCACCGCCACTATTTTCCCGCCAAAAGGCAAAATCCGAATCACATCATATTGAGTAATATTACCCGGTGGAATGGTATCATCAATGCGAATAGAACCCCCATTATAAATGGCTAAATCAGCATCTTTAACTTCATTTAACATCCCCCTCGCGATTAACTCCGTCAAAGTGGTACTCTTATTACGGACACTGGATTCTAAACCATCTAAATCAACCGATGTTTTACCGATTACTTCTTCAGGATTAAAACCATTAGCTCGAAAGGCATTAAACCCTTTTGTTACCCATTCTTGAACCACTTTGGCCGTATTCGGTTCATCAGCAATAGCATCAGTAACAGGTTGCAAACGGGAATCAATCTTTAATTTTTTTGTCTCCGTATCGTAGGATAAATTATGAATATAAACTGTGCGAGCATTGGCATCCGCTTTGAAAATGGGTGTGAAATGTTCACCCCGCCACTGTTGGATATTTTCATGTTCATGTCCTCCCAAAATCAACTTTATTTCGGGAACTGACTCCGCGAGTTTCCGATCTGTTTCCATAGCAACATGAGTCACCGCAATAATAATATCCACTTTTCCCTGTAAAGCTTTTACTTCTTCCTTGGCTGTGGCAATCGGATCTTTATATGTGACATAGTTAGCCGGATTACTTCCTAAAGTCACACCAATTAAACCGACACGAATATTCGCACCGCGATCGCCTTTGATGTCGAAAATAAAAGAGCGAGGAACCTGGGGAAAAGATTTACCATTTTTATCAGAAACATTGCCAGAAAACCAAGTAAACTTCGATTCTTTTAATCGCGCTAAAAAGAACTCCTCCGAAATATCAAATTCGTGATTACCAAAAGTCGCGTAATCTAAACCAAGACTATTCATTACCGCGACCATTTGTTGACCTGCTAAAGGCTTACCATTGATTTTCGCAGTACCTAAAGCCGAAGGACTAAAAACATCACCTGCTAAAATTGTATAAGTGCGAGGATTTTGTTGTAAAAGTTGTTGACGAATGGTAGCAACACGGGCTAAACCGCCCATTTTCCCCCCCTGCACTGGGGTTATTTCATAAATATCATTAAGTTGTAGAAGGGTAAAATTAACTGTTTCTGCGAAAACGGGAGTGCCTAAAGTAAGAATGGCTACCTGTAAGGCAAAATTACCGATTTTTTCGATGAGTTTCATAAGAAATAAATTTTGAGTGACATATTTATTGATAGACAAAAACTGGGTTTTTCCCTTGAGGGAATTTATGTCAATGACTATTTCTCATAAATAAACCGAGTTTATGCGTCAATCATCATTCTTTAAAATTATTACCATATTTTAGGAAGATTGTCTAGTTGTTACTTAAATAAAGAAACCTCAACTATTGAATGTTAAGAAATCTACATAAAAGGAGATTTGAAACATTCTTAGAAACTCAAAGAGTTGGGGATTTATTCTCAGGAGAGGTGGTTTACTCTGAACCTACTACGGTAGTGGGTACAGCCTTGGGTATTGTCAGTCTAGTGCAGTTGCAACCAGAAGAAAGAAGTTACAGCGGAAACCGCGAGGTACACCCACTTATCGTTCAATCCTCGTAGGGACACGGCAATGCCGTGTCCCTACCGTGTTTCATATAGCACCCGCCAAGACGGTTAGGACAAAAAACGCCATCCCATCCTATGAGCTCAGTAGGGGCTCTTTCACCCATATCTGTGCCACCAAACAGACAGGCCTCCAAACCCGCCCCATCCCCACCCACCAATTCCCAAATTCTATGTAATACCATTTCTTAAAAGTTAGGCTACAGTAGGGACACGCCAGTGCCGTGTCCCTACTGATACGATATGTCGCGACACTTTTCGGAATTGGTATTACTAACAAAAATAGACGCGATCGTGGAGAAACCTAGGGAGCCAGAGGCTCCCACTACAGATTTGGTAACAACCGTGGGATACTCGCGATCGCGCCCCCTTTTTCAGAATTTTCAATCAGTAGGAGAAATGCCCAGAGCCCGTAACTGCTCCGCGAGCCGTTGAGCGCGTTGACGCTCTTGCTCGGCGCGTTGTCGCTCTTGTTCGGCGCGATCGCGTTCCTGTTGTAATTGCTCTACAGCCCAAGGTAACAGATTACCGGCTTCATCCCACCAACGGAGCCAATAACCCTTACGCCCCTCTTTTTCTCCTTGCCAAACACCTAAGAATAATCCCATATCCGCAATCCAGTAGCGATTATTCTCATCTTTTGACTGCAATTGATAATACATTTCCTGAAGTATATAAACTTCCAGATATCCATCGGCTGAATCAAAAATCACATACGTCGGAACTTGCAGAATTTTCTCATAAAAGAACCATTTGCCAGGGGGAAACCCTTGTTTTGCCGAGTATTCTTTACCATCACTTTCCGAGAGAAATTCCATCACCACCAGGGGAATTTCTCCTTCCAAATTCGGTGTATAACTCCTTCTATCTGTCGCGTCAGATAATGGTAAAATCGTCTTTACATAAAACCAATCGGGGGCTTTGATAACGAGATTACCATTCATTGTGGCACAGATACCTAAATTCGATGCAATTAACATCGTCGGCTGAATATATCCGATCAGTTCCAGACTTTCTCGGAGTGCGCCAGCAATAAGCGGTTGTGCAGTATTTTCCACGGGTTCTTCTTCTAAGATGAAATCTTCTGGCAACGCGTCCCAAGTAATTGTTAATGTTGACTTTTGCTGCATGGTTGAACTCAGAGTAGCCACCATCTCCAGAACTCCTTGTCGTTACTATCTTTTATTATAGTAGAAGGAAGAAGGAAGAAGGCAGAAGGCAGAAGGCAGAAGGAAGAAGGCAGAAGGAAGAAGGCAGAAGGCAGAAGGAAGATGCAATAAAATGAATGGGTTTGTGCAATTAAAAACGTCCTAACTTTTTCCCGTCGTGCTATAATTGTCTGATCGAGTTTGGTTTATAGTTGTCGCGATCAATCAACCAGTTTTTTTTTGAAACCGCAGATAAACGCAGATAAACGCAGATTTTTACTGATATTGATAGGATATTTTGTTGACTTTTTTTTGCTTCTATGATATGATATATTCAGGGGGTTAATCCGAGGAAAAAAGTTAAAGTTATGACAGATACTCAAAAGTTTTATATTGTCAAACGTCCCCTGGGGACTTGTGATATTATTCCGGCTGATATGGTGTCGAAAAAACAGGAAAATGACGATCCGAATATTATCGAAAAATGGGGACCCTATAATTCACCTCAAGACGCGATCGCTCGTCGAGTCGGTTTAATTCGCGCCGGGAAATGTCAACCCCAATAAATAGATAATGTGGGATGATATTTCCGATATTGTCGGTTGGGTTGAATCAAATTATGATTTTGACTCTGACTCCCGTTGTCTATTCAACAAAACCTACTCTGATATCGAGATAAAATCGGTAAAATCCGGTAAATGTCCTCGTATTCCCCGGAGGGTTGCTAACACTTTATGAGTTTTTTCCAGCAGAATTAAAGTCACTCCATCATTTTCCGTAATATTCAATTCTTCAAAGGTTAAACCCTCGGTTAAAACTAGCAAATCTTCTCCTTTGATAAAATCAACAATGGTATTATTTGCGTCGGCGGTTAAAATCACGCGATCGCGTCCCTTACCTCCTTTCAAAAGATTATCACCAAAATCGCCCCATAACCAATCATCTCCATTACCACCAATTAAAGTATCATTACCTTCGCCACTATAAAGGGTATCATTACCCTCCGCTCCATTTAATTGATCATCACCTTGATTTCCCCAGAGTAAATCATTACCATTGCCGCCAGAGAAATAATCATTTGAAGAAAAAAGCACAAGGGTACTTTCCTGATAAGAATCCCCGAAAATAGTATCATTTCCATCTCCCCCACAAATAGTATCATTTCCTAAATCACCCGACAACCAATCATTACCATCATCACCCAGAATAATATCATTACCCTTACCACCGTAAAGAGTATCATTATCTACACCACCAGAAAGAGTGTCATTTCCTTTGTTACCCAAAAGTAAATCATCACCATTTTTACCAAAAAGTAAATCTCTACCTGTTAAATCTTGATGGGTAAAACTTCCACCAAATACAGTATCATTTCCCCGATCACCACTGAGGCTATCATCTCCTTGCTCACCCCATAAAATATCGTTACCTTTCCCTCCATTGATCAGATCATTGTCTTTCCCTCCATGAAGAATATCTTTATCGAAATTACCATTAAGGTAATCATTTCCTTGATTCCCCAAGAGCCAGTCTTTACTTGTCGTGTTTTGGTTGAAATAATTACCAGAAATATCACCAAAAATAATGTCATTTACTGATTTTGCTTCTCTGGTTTCATTTCCCTGTAAACCAGAGATAAAATTATTGACAAAACTCCCTACATTCTGATTTTTTCCGAGAATATTGATAGGATAAATCACAGGAATAATATCAGAAATATCCATCAAAATTGGTAATGTGATGTTTTCACAAATACACTTTTCTTCTAAATAGGTATTTTCCCAGACGCGATCGGGATTTCCCATATCAGTATCAGTCGGTATTAATACCTGAGAAGGTGTCACGGATGCTGTCGTTGTTAATACCTCAGAAGATATTGGGGATGCTGTCACCGAGGGTGTCGGTGTTGATACCCCAGAAGATATTGGGGATGCTGTCGGTGTTGATACCTCAGAAGATATTGGGGATGATGTCGGTGTTAATACCTCAGAAGATATTGAGGATGGTGTTGATACCCCATAAGGTGTCACCGAGGGTGTCGGTGTTAATACCTCAGAAGATATTGGGGATGCTGTCGGTGTTGATACCCCATAAGGTGTCACCAAGGGTGTCGGTGTTAATACCTCAGAAGATATTGAGGATGGTGTTGATACCCCAGAAGATATTGGGGATGGTGTCGGTGTCGATACCTCTGATGGGATGGGAGAAGGTGTCGGTGTCGATACCTCTGATGGTGTGGGAGAAGGTGTCGGTGTCGATACCTCTGATGGGATGGGAGAAGGTGTCGGTGTCGATACCTCTGATGGGATGGGAGAAGGTGTCGGTGTCGATACCTCTGATG
>JBEDKD010000280.1:0-6014 GCA_041172365.1 Cyanobacteriota bacterium
GGTAGGGACACGGCAGTGCCGTGTCCCTACTTCAACGTAAGTGTTAACCGAACTATCTTCTTAATTAATACATTGACAAACGTAAGTGTTAACCGAACCCACCATCGCTCAAGTCTTCAACATTTCAGGATTTACCCAAAAATTTGCCAATTAATACGAATCGAATTTATAATAATTAACAAGAATGCCATAAAAAAACACCTTATTAATATTGTCTGATGATAAATACGGAAAATATTTCTCAACCCCACGCGGTATTTGATCCCCGCCACGCGATCGCGCCTCTGCCGCCCCTTGTCACTCCTGAGATGACATTAACAGAAGCGCTCGTTTTAATCAGTCAAGCCAGGGTAAATACCTGTGAGCTATCATTGATTACCCAAGACTCATTACCCAGTGCCATAAATCCCTACTACCAAATATCAGAAGAGTCAGCAGGCTGTGTTTTTGTCATGGAAGCGGAGGAAATCTTAGGCATTGTTACAGAAAGAGATATCGTCAAATTAGCCGCCCAGGGAAAAACCCTCATGGCTCTGACGGTAGGCGAAGTAATGACATCTCCAGTGCTCACCCTCAAACTCGAAGATTTTACCGAAATATTTGCCGCGCTCAACCTGTTACGCCAATATAAAATTCGCCATTTACCCATTGTCAATGAGCTGAATCATCCCATCGGAATTGTCACCCCACAGAGTATCCGTCAAACCATAGAATTAGTAGATTTACTCAAATTCCGGCAAGTTTCAGAAGTGATGAATACCCAGGTAATTCATGCACCCGGTAGCGTGACAGTCATCAAAATAGCCCAATTAATGACACTATATCGAGTCAGTTGTATCGTCATTGTAGAAGAAAATTCCCCCTTAAATCCTGTCGGTATTATTACAGAAAAAGATATCGTACAATTGCAAGCCCTCCACGTCAATATGAAAGCCACTGACGCGACTACTGTAATGAGTTATCCCCTATTCTCATTGCCTCCAGAAAAAAGTCTCTGGGAAGCCCATCAACAAATGCAAAAGCAACGGATACAACGATTAGTAGTAACCAATAATAAGGGAGAATTAGTTGGTATTGTTACTCAAACGAGTTTATTACAAGTTCTATCCCCCCTAGAAATGTATCAAAGTATCGAGATGCTACAATCTAAAATTCAGCAATTACAAAGGGATAAATTAGCTTTATTAATAAATCAAAATAACCATCTGGAAGAAAAGGTAAAAAAACGGACTGCTGAACTGAGAACCAAAGCAGAACGCGAAGAACTTTTCAGCGCGATCGCGTCACGAATTCGCACCTCACTGCAACGTGAAGAAGCTCTTAATACAATAGTAAGAGAAGTGAGAGCATTTTTAAAAGCTGATCGCGTTTTAGTCTATCAATTAGAGACTGCTAATGAAGAGGGAAATATTATCGCGGAATCAGTAGGAGAGGGATGGAAAAAAGCCTTGGGATCGCAAATCCAAGATATCTGTTTAAAAAAATATCAGATAATTCCCAATTTTTACGAATGTAAAAAAGCCACTTCTGATATCTATAATGCCGGACTGAGCCAGTGTCATATCGAATTATTAGAGCAATTTCAAGTGAAAGCCAATTTAGTCGTGCCAATTATGGTTAAAGAAGAAGTTTGGGGTTTATTAATTGCCCATCAATGTGACGAGCCTCGTCAATGGCATCTCACCGAATTAGATTTACTAGATAAATTATCAGTCCAAATTGCGATTCACATTCAACAAGTCGAAGCCTATGAAAAATCAAAAAGAGAACTCGAACAACACCAAATCACCCAAAAACAATTACAGAAAACTAATCGATCACTACGGATGATAAGTCTGTGTAACGATACTCTGGTGCATAGTAAAGAAGAAAAAACCCTCCTCCAAACCATTTGTCAGCTAATCGTAGAAGTCGGAGGTTATCGTTTAGCTTGGGTAGGTTATCGCGAAGAAGATGAAAAGAAAAGTGTCAAAGCCTTTGCCCAGTTTGGTTATGAAGATGGCTATTTAGAAGCCTTAGATATTACTTGGGCTGATACAGAAAGAGGACGAGGACCTAGTGGTACAGCAATTCGCACAGGACAAGTATCCATTGTCTCAAATATCCCAACTGAACCGAGATTTTTACTGTGGAGGGAAGAAGCTACCAAACGGGGTTATCAATCAATGATTGCTATACCCTTAAAAGATAACTTAGGAAAAGCTTTTGCATCCCTTAATATTTACGCGGAAGAATGCAATACTTTTGAGATTGAAGAAATCGAACTATTAACAGAACTCGCTGATAATCTCAGTTATGGTATTTTTTCTATCCGGGCTAAGATAGAACGCTCACAGGCCGAAACAGCACTCCGAGAAAGTGAAGAACGCTTCCGCCAATTAGCTGAAAATATCCATGAGGTATTCTATTTATCGAATGTTGAACCCTTGAAAATGCTCTACGTTAGTCCGGGGTACGAAAGGATCTGGCAACGTACCTGTGAGAGTGTCTATCAACAGCCAAAATCTTTTATAGACTCCATTCATCCAGAAGATCAAAAGGGGGTATTGGCCGCCCTTCAACGTCAAATGGAAGGAGAAGTAACTCAACAGGAATATCGGATTATTCGACCGGATGGTTCCCTTCGTTGGATCAATGATAGTAGTGTTCCCATCACGGATCAAACCGGAAAAGTTTATCGTATTTGTGGAGTCGCGGAAGATATTACGGAAAGGATCTACGCGGAAGAATCTTTACGAATTTCCCAAGCGCGTTTTGCTGGGATACTAGAAATAGCAAAAGACGCGATTATTTCCGTTGATGAACAACAAGGAATAATTCTATTTAACCAAGGGGCCGAAAAAATATTTGGTTATAGCAGTGGAGAAATTTTCGGTGAACCCCTTGATATTCTCTTGCCTCAACGATTTATTTCAGCCCATCGACAACATATTCATAACTTTGGAACTATTAAGGAAAAAGCCCGTGAGATGGGAGAAAAACGTGAAGTTTGGGGGCTTCGTAAAGATGGAACAGAATTTCCCGCGGAAGCTTCTATTTCTCAACTGGAAATAGGGAAAGAAGTGATATTTACAGTGATTTTGCGAGACATTACAGAGCGCAAACAGGCTCAAGACGCGTTACAACAATTAAACTCTGAATTAGAAGCCAGAGTCGAACAACGAACCGCGGCTTTACGCGACACAAATGAACAATTGCTCCTCACGAACGCGCAACTCGCCCGCGCCACCCGTCTTAAGGATGAGTTTCTCGCGAATATGAGTCACGAACTACGAACGCCTCTTAATGCCATTTTGGGAATGTCAGAAGTTTTACTCGAAGAAGTTTATGCGCCTCTGACAGATAGACAGAAAAAAGCCCTAACAACGATCGAAAAAAGTGGTCGTCATTTATTGGAATTAATTAATGATATTCTGGATCTATCAAAGATAGAAGCTGGTAAAGTGGAGTTAGAATTACAACCCGTTTCAGTATCCCATCTTTGTGATAGTAGTCTCACTTTTGTCAAGCAGCAGGCAAATCAAAAAAATATCCAAATTAAGTCTAACGTGCCTAAAGAAATTGGTGAGGTGATTGTTGATGAGCGCAGAATGCGTCAGGTATTGATCAACTTGCTCAATAACGCGGTAAAATTCACTCCTAATGGGGGGCGGGTGATGCTGGAAGTGGAAGGGGACAACCTAGCCGAAACCATTAGTTTCCGGGTGCAAGATACGGGAATTGGTATTGCTACTGAAGATATCGGTAAATTGTTCCAACCTTTTGTCCAGGTTGACAGCAGCTTGACACGAAACTATTCTGGGACGGGTTTAGGATTAGCTTTAGTGCGTCGCATTGCCGAATTGCATCATGGTAGTGTTACCCTAGAGAGTGAGGTGGGTAAGGGTAGTTGTTTTACGGTGAGATTGCCTTGGAAAAGAGCGATCCCACATCCCACACCAGTCAATGTACCTATTGCATCTCATTGTCAATATCCCTTGGAGCATTCTCAAGTTTTGGTGATTGAGGACTCGGGTAGTGCCGCGGAACAAATTACTCGTTATCTCTCTGAATTGGGGATGCAAGGGGTAATTTATCCTGTGGCCGATCGCGCTTTGGAGTTGGCTTTACAGCTTTCTCCTTGTCTGATCATTCTTGATATTGAACTTCTCTCTATTTCTGGTTGGGATATTCTTGCCCAATTTAAGGCGAATCCTCAAACTAAAGATATCCCTGTCTTGATTGTATCTGTAGTCGATGAACGAGGAATGGATTTGTCTCAAGGGGCTTGTGAGTATCTGGTTAAACCTTTCTCGCGTGAAGAGTTTCAAAGGGCCCTCAACAATATCTGGTGTGAGGAAAAAACTCCCGCGATCGACTTAGTTTTAGTTCCAGAATCAGTATCCAAATCCTCTGCACCGAAGATTCTTATTGCCGAAGATAATGATGCGAATATTGATACTCTCATGGCTTATTTTCTATATCATGGATATCAATTTATCTTAGCCAAAAATGGGTTAGAGGCTGTGGAATTGGCAAAAAGCCAAAAACCTCAGTTAATTCTGATGGATATTCAAATGCCCAAAATGGATGGATTAACCGCGATCGGTAAAATTCGCGAAGATCCGGCTTTATCCAGTGTTCCCATTATTGCCTTAACTGCATTGGCAATGTCTGGCGATCGCGAAATGTGTTTGGCCGCGGGAGCGAATGAATATTTAACTAAACCAGTGAGCGGGAAAATTTTGTTAAATTCCATACAGCAGTTATTAAAAAATTAGGAGTTTTACTAATGAGTACAAATAGTCATCATTCTGTATTAGTCGTCGATGATGAACCGAATAATTTTGATGTGGTCGAATTTATTCTTTTTACAGAGGGTTATAAGTTAAATTATGCTACCAGTGGTGCAAAAGCACTCACTTTTTTAGAGACATCTCAACCGGATGTAATTTTACTTGATGTAATGATGCCAGAAATGGATGGAATTGAGGTTTGTCGTCAGATTAAAGCCCATCCCCTTTGGCGTTATATTCCTGTTGTTATGGTGACTGCTCTTAATAGTAAAGAAGATTTGGCTCGTGCTTTAAACACGGGTGCTGATGATTTTATTAGTAAACCTGTTAGTCCCGTGGAATTGCGGGCACGGGTGCGCTCTATGTTACGAATTAAGCAACAACATGATGCCCTGGAGTCTCTTTTAAAAGACAAGGAAGCTTTATTAGAAAAACAAGCCGCGTCGCTGCAATTGCGTCAAGATATGTCTGATATGGTTGTCCATGATTTGCGTAATCCTCTCACAGTTATTCTGATGTCTTGTGAACTGCTGAAGCGGACTAATCTGGAAGAAAAACAGTTTAATAAGGTGCAAAAAATCTCTCAATCTGCTAATCGTTTACAATCTTTGATTGATAGTCTGTTGATGATGGCGAAATTAGAAGCAGGGAAGTTTTTACTTAGTCTAACTGAGGTGGATCTTTCCCTATTGGGTAAAGCAGTTGTGCAGGATTTTCACGCGATCGCGACGCAGAAAAACATTGACTTGGTGAGTCATTTACCGGAACCTAATTACCTGGTTTGGATCGATGAAATGTTATTACGGCGGGCGATTGATAATTTACTGTCTAACGCGTTGAAATTCTCTCCAGAGAATAGTCAAGTTACTTTTATTATTGAATATACTTCTTCATCTACAATAAAAATTCAAGTCAAGGATCAGGGACGGGGTATCAGTGAAGAAGTCAAAGAAAAAATATTTGAAAAGTATGAAATAGGAAATATCATTGGTGGCGTTTCTCAGACGGGACTGGGATTAGCTTTTTGTAAAATTGCCGTTGAAGCTCACGGGGGGAAGATTTCCGTAGATTCTAATCAGCCAAATGGTTCTATTTTTACCCTAGAAATTCCCACGGAAATTATATCACTCAAGCCAGTTTAATAGAAGTTTATCCCCGGGTATTTTGATCACATTAAAACCAATTAATGTATTTTCTATAATATAGCAACCGCCAGGGCTATTAGGACAGATTTTGTAG
>JBEDKD010000281.1:0-4757 GCA_041172365.1 Cyanobacteriota bacterium
GGGGATGGGGCGGGTTTGGAGGCCTGTCTGTTTGGTGGCACAGAGGTGGGTGAACCCGCCCCTACAGAGCTCATAGGATGGGATGGCGTTTTTTGTCCTAACCATCTTGGCGGGTGCTATATGTGTAGGTTGGGTTGAGGCCCACGTCGCGATCGCGTGGAGCAAAACCCAACCCACAATCGGTGATTAATTTTGTTGAGATTGGGCGATTGTCGCTTCTATTTCAGCTACAGGTAAGTCTAAGAATGTAGCAATTTCTTCTGTAGCTAATCCCCGACTAAACATTCTGAGGATTGAAACTTTTTCTCGCTGTTTCGCGACGGCTTGTGCTTCAGTTTGGCATTCAGCAAAAATATCCTGATAAAACCGGGTTTTCTTTAAGTCACTCAGTTCAAACATGGCGGCAATTTCCTCTCTTGATTTTTGTGGTAATTTGTAAACTATGATAGTCTCTAACAACTCGATCAGAGTCTTTTTGACAGCAGCATTAGCTATTTCTCCCTCCGCTTGTCTCGCTAATTCTTTAGCCAATTCTGGAGCCGTATTTTCTGGCTCAATGATTAGTCTAAGTAATTTTATCGGTAGAGATGTTGTTTCTACTGGACTAAGTTCATCGAGGTAAATACGGGTGATGTTAGGGAGGGCCAGGATTTCCTGAAAGTGAAGATTATTTTCTCTTTCAGTTTGGCGATTTGGGTAAATTACTACCAATTGCCAAGGGTGGCGCGGTTGGTATTGTTTCAGATAGATGAATAGTTCGGCAAATAGTCGATAATAAAGATTGGGATCGGGTTGAAATTGCACCTCCACAATGTAGAAAGGTAGTTGAGAATCTTCGATAATTGGCAGAAATAAACCATCTAGGCGAAAGGCTAATTGTTTTACCTCTTGGGAAAGGGGCGAGAAACCGGGTTTTTGCGAGAATCTTCGTTACCGTCGATATGAATTGTAAAAAACCCGGTTTCTTTGATTCTACGCGGGGTTTATGTTGGGTTTTGCACGACGCGCACCCCACGCGTGCCTCAACCCAACCTACAATCTCTTAAAGGCACGATCGCGCTCACTGTAGATTATCTCTAGGCAAAAAATACCGCGATTAACACACTAAAACCCGGTAATAAAGGACTGGTTAAATTATCTTCTTTAAACAAAGTCATCGCCAATTTCAAAACCCCATTTTCCCGGCGGTAAACCTCAACTTTTTGCTGTATTCGATCAAAAATCCAATATTCCCGAACTCCTTGAACCGAATATAATTTTAACTTAAATTGCCGATCGCGCTTTTCATTTTCCTCACCCGGAGACATCACCTCAACTACCAATTCCGGCGCCCCCGCCAAATGTCCAGACTCATCTAATATTTCTGCTAAACGTTCATTACTTACCCAAACCACATCAGGAATAACATTATCAGCATCCGTGAAGATAATACCGGGTACCTGGACAGCCTTACCTAAACCCGTCTGTCTTGACCAATTTGTTAACTCAACGCAAGCATTGTTAGCAACGTCTTGATGTTTCCAATGGGGGGCTCTTGTCACGACTAATTCTCCTTCGATGATCTCATAACGGTTGCCATTATCGGGTAATAATTCTAAATCAGCACTGGTCCAACGGACTTTTTCTATTGTTGACATAGCTTTAACTCCACTTGGTTCTGTTTTAATTATAGAAGGATAAGAGAGACGCGATCGGACTGTGGTAAAAAAGAGGGAAATTAAATGAACCACAAAGGCACTGAGGACACAAAGAGGAGATTTTTCATCTCCTTTTGATTCAGCAATTATATCTATAATTGACGAGAGAATCAAAAGGGCATTTCATCATCTTCTTCATCTAATTCTAAAGGATTATCAATCGTAATCTCTCCTAAATCTAAATTGTCTTCACCCCCCTGTCCCCCTGTTGTGGGGTTCCATGATGGCAGTGTCAACTCTGTAGTTAATTCGCCTTCTCCAGTGACAACACGAGATGGGATCGACTCGGAAAATTCTTTCAAATCTACAATTTCTCCGTCAAATAATTTGGCTACTTCTTGGGCCGCGTTCATGACAATTTCTGGGTTAAGCCCGATCGCGTTTTCCTGATTTTTAATGACAGAGCGATCGTTTTGCTGGTGGCGGGGTGGTTCCGTATTCGCGCTATTTGTCAATGATGGCGGTGAAGAAGGCGCGATCGTGGGTGGTTCCGTATTCGGGCTATTTGTCAATGATGGCGCTGAAGAAGGCGCGATCGTGGGTGGTTCCGTATTCGGGCTATTTGTCAAAGACATGGGCGAACCTGCCCCTACATTTTGATCACGGGGATGATCATTAGGGGAATTAGGGTTAAAAGGTTCCTTCAAACTTCGATTCTGTGTAGGAAATGGCAGAATTTTTCCCTTCTGACTTTCCGTCGCCCCCGGTCCTTCTAACTTCACTCGGATGGCGCGATTAAATAGTCTCTGAAACGCGGCTTCTAAATTAACTACTTTATCCTGCGCGATCTTTAATAAAGGAGCACTTTTCATCGCGACACGGGCAAAAGATTCGCGAAATTCTATTAAACGTCCATGTTGTTTAAAAAGCTGTTGGGTTCCCAGGGGTTGCAGATGATTCAGTAATTGTTGCCAAATTTCTGTTAAGTCACTATCCCCTGATAAAGCTTCAAAATGAGGTGGATTTTCCCCCGTTGATGGGGGGGACTGTATCGGGTTTTGGGGAGTTTCTGTAACCGTCGGTTGTATCCGTGTTTCTGATGTAAAAGTTGTCGGTGTGGGTGATGCTGTCGGAGTAGGAATAGAAGCAGGAGTCGCAACGGGGGATGAGGAGACTCGCCGGGTTTCTTGAACAACAGGTGCTTGAGTTTTTAAGGCATCAGGTAATAATCCTAATAAGGTTATTTCTAACCATAAACGAGGTTGAGTGGTGTTTTTTATTTGATATTCACTACTTTGTAAATGTTTCTGACCTGCTAAAATAATATTCATTTCCCAACGTTGGGAAAATTGAGATAATTTTTCCCAAGTCGGTGCGGTTAACGCGACTAAATCAGAACGATTAGGGGCGGTTTTGGCTATCAGTAAATCTCGATAAAAACTGGCTAAATTTTGCAAAACAATCAGGGGTTCTCGTCCGCGATCCATGAGATGACGAACTTTATCAAGAACTATTTGGGAATCTCCTTTATCCAGGGCTTCTAAAAGTGCCATTAAATCATTTTCGGGGACTGCACCGACTAAATCCCAGACTTTCTCAACGGTTATTTCTCCTGATAATAGACTTAATTGATCGAGTAAACTTTCCGCGTCTCGTAAGCCTCCTTGGGCAATTTGGGCAACTAAGAAAAGGGCATCATCGGCAATAGTAATATTTTCTTTGATAGAAATTTCTTTTAAATGATTTTTCATAGATTCTAGGGGAATCCGTCGAAAATCAAAGCGTTGACAGCGAGAAATAATTGTGGGTAGAACTCGTTGAGGATCGGTAGTGGCCAGGACAAATACTACGCGATCGGGTGGTTCTTCTAAAGTTTTTAAAAGAGAATTAAACGCGGCGGTACTTAACATATGACAGTTATGCACACTCAGTCCATTTGCCACAAAATTATGATTATCTTCTACTTCGATATCATAAACTCTCTCGATGCCCGCGACTTGGACAGACTCGACCCTCTCCAAACTTGTAATCCATTGAAGGGATGGAATATTTTTGGAAGTCGGCCAACCATTTTCTGCTGGTATCTGCTCCCATCTGGATGTAATGGTAAATTTTATCCCTGTCAGATCGTCTATAAGATTTGGTTGTTGATGGATATCCCATGTCTGTGAGCCAACTGGCAATGAGTTGATTTTCTTCTGATGAGTATCCTTCTGTATGAATTGTGATAGTTGGGCTTCCTTATCCACACTCACAGGGGATAGTATTTTCGCTCCTTCTTTTAGGTCTTTTGCGTGTATCCATCCTCGATTAGTCTGAATAAGATGATTACCTGTACATCGTATTTCACGGTGAGTTGTCTTAATGACAATTGTCTGTTTATTGCCCTGATCTAACCACCGTAAAACTTTTTTGAATTCCCATTTGCTCGTATTTTCATTATAACTAAGAACTTCTTTTCCGAGGAGATGGGGATTATCAATTCGCATCAACCCTTCACGAGTTTTTACTAGAGTATCTCCTGTTAAACATTCGTCAATTACATATACTTTATATCGACATTGCACAGGAGCAAATTGAGCTCTTTCAATTAAATCTCGAATATTATCAACGCCTGTATTACTCGCGGCATCAATTTCAATCACATCTAATGTCGCACCTTTGGTAATTCCCTTACAAACATCACATTCCCCACAGGGGCTTGCCGTGGGCACATCACAGGCCAGACAATTGAGAGACTTAGCCAAAATTCTCGCGCTAGAGGTTTTGCCTGTCCCTCTTGGGCCAGTAAATAAATACGCGGGCGCGATCCGTCGAGTCCCGATCGCGTTCGTCAAAGTGGTCGCGATCGCCTCTTGTCCCACCAATTGGGCAAAAGTCTGGGGTCGATACTTATGGTGTAGGGGTTCGTAAGTCACAATAAAATCAGGTTTGAAGCAAAAGAGACCAAAGTCCCTCAGATCCGCGGGATAATGTTATAGATGATACCGCACCTGGGAAGGACTCGTAACTAAAAGGCAGTTTAAAGGACTTTAGTGGACATACTTGAGATTATGGATGGAGGTTGCTACCATAAAGAGTGTTGTTGCGACAAAAAATGTTATGCAATATGTCACACCA
>JBEDKD010000282.1:0-20828 GCA_041172365.1 Cyanobacteriota bacterium
GACAATGGGGACGGTGCTTTACTTTGTGAAAGAACCCGACAAAACTACAGTTTTCAACTTATGTGGAACCTCCGTCGCTCAGAAGGAAGAAGGAAGAGGGAAGAGGGAAGAGGGAAGAGGGGGAAGTAAGAAAGAAATAATTAACCACAAAGGCACAAAGCCACAAAGGGGAATTTCTGTAGGTTGGGTTGACTTTTCCGAGAGAAAATTTTTCTCTACTGGTTATTTTGTCAACCTAACCTACTCTTATTTGTGGGAAATAATCTGAGATTAACTATTACCCATTCGCCCAATTTTTTGCCCATTCTAAGATTTTATGGACTAATTCTAGGGTTGCGGCTTCACAATATAATCGTAAAACGGGCTCCGTACCACTAAAGCGAATTAATAACCAGCTTCCATCTTCTAATCGCAATTTATACCCATCTATGGTATGACAATCAATGACTTTTAATCCCGCGACTTCTTCTAAGGGATTATTCGTTAATTGATTGACTAGGCGCTCTCTCTCTGCCATACTCGCGAGGTGAATATCTACGCGATCGTATTCGGATTTAAACCCGGTTTTTTCTTGCAATTGTCGGTAAATTTCACTTAAGTCTTTGCCGGATTGCACCACGGCTTCTAAGACGTATAAGGCTGATAATAACGCGTCTCTTTCTGGAATATGGGTTCCGTAACCTACTCCTCCTGATTCTTCTCCTCCTATTAAGACTTTGGTTGTTAACATCCGATCCGCGATATATTTGTATCCGATCGCGGTTTCAAAGATGGGCATTTGATAGAGATTCGCGACTTTGGGCATTAAATCTGAACCGCTAATGGTTTTTATTACTTCTCCACTGAAACCCCGTTTTGTTACCAGATGTTCGATTAAAATGGGAATGAGAATTTGAGAAGTTAAAAAATTTCCTTGCCCATCTACTGCCGCGATTCGATCGCTATCTCCATCAAAGACTACACCAACTTTTAAACCCTCTGTTTCATAATTTTTAATATCTTCTAAAAAGGTCCCCTGATAACGAGGTAAGGGCTCCGGCGCGGTTCCGTCAAATAAGGGATCGCGATTACTGTTAACTTCTTTGATACTAATCCCTAAAATTTGTTCTAAACCTCCCGCGGCTGCCCCGTGCATGACATTGGCAAAAACTGTTAATTTTCCTTCCTTAATCGCGTCTTGAATTAAGCTGATATTAACCATTTTTTGCAGGGTTTCGCAATAGCTTGGCCAAGGATTGAAGATTTCTAATTTCCCTGGTGTCTCGGCTATTGTTGCCGGATTTTCTAATTCGGCTTCGATTTGGTGGGTGATTTCGGGTGATACAGATCCCCCAAATCCTCCCTTGACTTTTAACCCTAAATATGCACCCGGATTATGACTCGCGGTGAGGACGATCGCGCCTAGGGCCTGCCGTTGATACGCGGCTAAACTAAAGGCGGGAGTGGGCGCGTAACTGTCTGTTAAGAGGACATCAAAACCTACGGCTTGGATGGCTTCCGCAGCTCTACGGGCGAAATTTTCGGCTAAAAAACGGCGATCGTGTCCCACAATCACCGTGCGATTTTTGGCTGTATTTCCATAGACTTTTTCTAATACCAGCGCCGCGATGGGGGCTACTAACGCCACGCGATCGAAGGTAAAATCATCGGCAATAATGCCCCGCCAGCCATCAGTCCCAAACTTGATCGGTTGACTCATAATAAAAAATCCTTAATACAAAATCCAAAATAGAAAATAGAGAACAAACATGAGCTATTCTCTATTTTCTTCTATAGGATAGAGAAGCGATCGGGCTTCCTCGAAGTTTTAGCTTAGGAGTACATCTGAAGTAAATTAGAAGAAAGCCGGTTGATGACGAATTAAGTTCAGAAATTCTTCACGAGTTTTTTGATCATCGTCGAAGCGACCTAACATGGCACTGGTGACAGTCCAAGAACCGGGTTTTTGCACTCCACGCATAGCCATACACATGTGGCTGGCTTCAATAACCACCGCGACCCCTTGGGGATCTAAAACGGTTTGCACGGCTTCGGCGATTTGACGGGTGAGACGCTCTTGCACTTGCAAGCGACGACCATACATTTCCACAATACGAGCTAATTTGCTTAAACCAATAACTTTTTGATTGGGAATATACGCGACGTGGGCCCGTCCCATAAAAGGTAATAGATGATGTTCGCAAAGACTAAAGAGATTAATATCACGCACTAATACCATCTCATTGTGACCTTCGTCAAAGATGGCATCATTTACCAGTTCCTCTAGGGACTCTTGATAACCGCGGGTGAGAAATCGCATGGCTTCCGCGACTCGTTTGGGGGTTTTCAGTAAACCTTCCCGCTCAGGATCTTCCCCTACTCCTAATAATATCGTTCGCACCGCGTCTGTCATTTCTTCAAACCCGACTTCTGTGGATGTGGGTACTTCTGATTCGTGACCATTCGAGGTGCTACGATCAGGACGACTTGAGAGATTATTTAGAGTCAGTAAGTCTTTGGGATTCGTACCGCGAGAAGCAATAGTCATAATGTTGATATGTGAGTGAAAGACACAACCAATAGCAATTAAAAATTAAAGGCCTTCGCATTTAATTTTGGTTTTGCTTTTTTTAATCTTTAAACGGTTCCGATCACGGGTATGAGGGTCAATTTGTCAATCACTGCACCCGGAGGTAGCACGACTGTCTGTAAAATTGACGCGGCAACCATTCCCCTGCTTAACATCGCGCCTCCATCAAAGTCGGCTTTTACGGTTTCTTTATCCCCATTTTGCCTTGGGAATTCCGCCACCGCGTCTAATTTGTCCGGTGATCGGCTCAGTAATGTGACACGAATGCCCCCCATTGGCAAACGCGATCGCGCTTGCCTTGCCAATACCACTTGCCCCTGTGATTAAGGCCCGTAAAGATGGCTGAGAAGTCATGGAGTCTGCCCGGTTTTTTGGGTTCAGTGGCTTTCCCCTCTTTGGGTGCATCGCAACTGTTAAGATTTGTTACCAAAATGATTATAACATTATGGGGATCTGGGATTTTGATGCTAGGCAGACATTTCTGAGAAAATCCCCATATTACGAAATTTTTGATAACGCAGTTCCCGTCTTTCTTGGCTTGTCAGTTGACTAAGTTCTGTTAAATTACTTAACAAAGTTTGTTTGAGGTGTTGGGAGGCTTGGAGGGGGTTAAAGTGTGCTCCGCCGATGGGTTCAGGGATAATTTCATCTAATATTCCCAGGTTTTTTAGATCGGGCGCGGTGATTTTCAGGGCTTCCGCGGCTTGGGGGGCTTTTGACGCGTCTTTCCACAGGATCGCGGCACAAGCTTCGGGTGTCGCGACGGTATAGACTGAGTATTCCAACATGAGGAGACGATCGCCTACTCCGATACCGAGCGCTCCACCGGAACCCCCTTCTCCGATAACGGTACAAATAATGGGAACATCAAGGCGAAACATTTCTCGCAGATTATACGCGATCGCTTCCCCTTGCCCTAATTTTTCCGCGTCGACACCGGCCCACGCGCCGGGGGTATCAATAAAAGTTAATATGGGCATTCCAAAACGATCCGCGTGTTCCATTAAACGCATCGCTTTACGATAACCGCCTGGGGACGCCATGCCAAAGTTTCGCGCGACATTATCTTTGGTATCACGGCCTTTTTGATGGCCTAACATCACCACGGGACACCCATTGAGGCGCGCTACTCCACCCACTAACGCGGGATCGTCATAACCTACGCGATCGCCATGTAATTCGATCCATTCGTCTGTAATGGCTTGAATATAATCTAGGGTACTAGGGCGACGGGGATGACGAGCCAATTGGAGTCGCTGCATGGGGGAGAGACTAGAGAAAATCTCTTGACGTAACTGGTTAGCACGCGACTCTAATTGGCGAATTTGATCGGAGACATCCACCCCATTTTCTTTGGCGAGTTCTCGAATTTGGTTAATGCGGTTTTCTAACTCTGCCAGGGGCTTCTCAAAGTCTAGGAGGACGGTTTTTCGGTCAGGGTTTGGCACGCTCAGAACTTCTCTAGGATGCAAATCTGGTCAATTTAATATCCTACCTTCTCTGGTGTCATAATGGGTATGTTTAGATTTTAGATTCAGGTTTTTCGATGGTCAATGTTGAGAAATCGCGTTTCTGCTTTGAGATAATTGGCTAAAATCGCCATTTTTCGTCAATCAACCTGGTTTCTCAGACCTATCTCAAAATCTAAAATCTGAAATCTAAAATTCAAAATCCAAAATACTAATATGCCTACAGAATCTCAATCTCGTATCAAACCCGCGGATTTATTTAAAGAGGTTGCCCCTGATGATGTCCCCACTCTCCAATTGACAACGGTGGAGGCGTTAATGGCTATTTCTGTGTTAGCGGTGGCCGCAGATGGTCATTTGTCGGAACATGAAAGACAAACTTTAATGACGAATCATACTCGTTTTTTTAGTGACAATCCTCAAGAGCAGTTTCAAGATTTTTTTAAGCACGTCTTGGATTTAATTAAGGCCTATGAGTCGAGGGAGGTTTTTGCCGCGGCTAAGAAGACTTTAAGCCCTCTTTTGAAGGAAACTGCTTTCGCGATCGCGGCGGATTTAGTCTTAGCTGATGGTGTGTTTACGCCGGAGGAAAAGAAATTTTTATTGCAATTGTGGGATGCTTTAGAAATTCCTGATACTAATGGTCAGAAAATTATTGATGCTATGGTGACGAAAAATTGTCGTTATAAAATGATTACTGACAATCACTTTATCCCTTGAATTATGCGAAAAAAACGATACTTTATTAGTTATAATCTCCTGTTTTTTGGGATTTTTCTAGTCTCTTTCTGTAACAGTTATTTTTTTGAACACTACTATGAATACGGAACCCAACACTTCTCGCAAGAATGCTTTTTTTGAAACGATTGCCCAGGAGACAACGAGTTTATTTCTGACGCCATCACAGGCTTTAATGGCTATTTCTGTCTTGGCTGTTATGGTTGATAAAGATTTATCGGAACCGGATAAACAAACTCTTTTTTCTAATTTAATTCGTCTGTTTAGTTCTTATTCAAGTGAGGAGTTTAAATCTCTTTTTCAAGGGGTTTTTAGTCTCCTGAAAAAATATTCTACTTCTGAGGTTTTTACCGCGGCAAAAACAACTTTGACTCCTTCTTTACGACAAACCGCCTTCGCGATCGCGACGGATTTAGTCTTAGCGGATGGTTGGATGAGTCCAGAGGAAAGAAATTTGTTATTTCAATTATGGCATAGTTTAGAAATTCCTGATCACATTGGGGAGAAAATTTTGGAGGTGATGTTAATTAAAAATTGTTGGGATCAGGATGAAACTCCTACTTAATATCTCCCGATCACGCAGGGCTGTTTCATTCTTCCATAACCCGTCAGGGACTCAAGTCCCTGTCTGATAGCAAAAGTCGGTTAAAACCGACTGAAATACTAATATATCGCGTTTCAACTAAAGATGAGGCTTAATTTATTCCCTATTAAGAGTTCCCTAAAACCAGGAAACTCTGTAGCTCACCAGTACCAGAATTGCGATATCAGGTGAGTCGTTTTTTTACCACTAAGGCACTAAGGCACTAAGGAAAGAAAATAGAGAGTCTCTTAAAATCAGAGAAATTTACCCCTTTGTGTCTTTGTGTCTTTGTGGTTTATTTTATTTTCCTACATTATTAAGAGCGCTTTTCGACTAAAGATGATCTCTAATTTATTCCCTATTAAGAGTTCCTTTTCCTCTGGTGGGTTGAGTAGATATTAATTTGGGGGATGTCAAGAGCACGATCGCGTATTTACCCGATTAAGGAATTAGTGACAATTCTCTCTATTCCTAAATTCATTAACTTTTGTAAATCGTCTCGATCATCCACTGTCCAAACCACAATATCGACTCCTAAATTACGACTTTCTTCGATTAATGATGGATTTTTTAATAACACATGATATTCACTACTAATAAGTTTGTCTCCACTCTTGACAATTCGCTCTAATTGTGTTAAGTAAACATCCTCATTGGCTACAATATGACCAATAATAAACTCGGTCGAGACTTGACGGAATTTCTCTAAGAATTTATCATTGAATGAGGTGATAATACATTTGTCTTGTACGCCTTCATTGATGATAATATTGACTAAGTTTTCGATGTCTGATATTGACCATTCATAATAGGGTTTGACATCAAAATAGAGATATTTTTTCACGTTTTTGAGGGTTTTTAAGGCTTCGGCAAAACTGGGTATTTTTTCCTGAGAGAAGTCCGGGTTAAACCATTTACCTGCATCTATTTGTTGCAATTCTTCCCAGGTTTTTTCTCTTACTTTGTCAAATTTGCCTGTGATTCTATCTAATTTTTGATCGTGAAAAATAATCGGTACTCCATCGGCGGATAATTGCAAATCAAATTCGATGGAATCGGCATTATGCCCGATCGCGCTCTGAAACGCACTCATGGTATTTTCGGGCGCGATCGAGGAGAAACCACGATGGGCGATAATTTCAAGAGTCATAATTAATTTTGTGCCTGTAAAAATTGAGCGACGGTTTGATTAAAAGTTTCTGGGGCTACCAAAAAAGCCCAATGATTACCGGGTACTTTTTTGAGGGTAAGATTCTTTAAATAAGTATAATAGGGTTTCATTTGAAAATCAAAACGGTTGACTCCTTTTTCGGATTGAATAAATAAAGTCGGGATATCAATTATATCAGTTAACCCTGGCACTTCCATGACTTCATTAAACATTTGATTTCTCGCGGGAATAATAAATTTACTCCCCCATTTCCCATCGGGTTTTTCTTCCATATTACTTTGAAATACTTCTTGTTGTAAATCACTCCATCCGGTAAACTCCCCCGACTGTTTCGCGATGGCTTCTGCCTCTGCTAAGGTGGCAAAGGGTCCCATACATTTGAGACAGTCTAATTTACGATAAAGGATGGGTAGGGTTAATTTCATGATCGCGGGAAGTTTGGTAATAAAAATGGGATCGACTAAAATCATACTCCCAAATTTCGCGGGGTTTTGTTTAGCCCAAATTGGTGCTAATTTTCCCGCCCAAGAATGTCCTAAAATATGGGCATTTTCCCAGTTTAAATGATTCATTAATGCTTCTAAGTCCCTAATCGCGTCTTGAAAGAGATATCCTTGATCGGGTTTACTACTGTCACCATGTCCTCGAATATCAGGCGCGATGATATGATAGCGATCGCGTAAATAATTGCCTAAACTTGTCCAAACGATCGCGTTATCTGCTAAACCATGTAAGAGTAATAAACGGGGTAGTTTAGCTGATGGGGTTTGGGGTTTCCATTCCAGATAAGAAAGGGTGATATCGGATAATTTTAAGGTATGACGGGATGGATTCATAAATCAGAGTGATGGACGGTTTTGTGATTTGAGATGAGTATAACATGATAACGCGATCGCGGTTCGGGAAAAGTGACGCGATCGCGTTTCGGGAAAATTTAGGTTAAGTCATCGGGGTTAATACCCATTGAGCGCAATTTTTCCGCTAAAAGGCGCGATCGTTTTTCGGCTTCTTCCGCCCGTTGTCGCATCTGATCTAATTGTTGTTTTTGTTGTTCTAATAATTGTTCTTTTTCTAACATTTGAGAGATTTCTAAATAGGAGAAAAATCGAGAATTATCGGGGCGATAAATCTCAAATTTATCTTCTGAAGGCTCAAAACGAATCCCTAAACGAGGACTTACCCAAGAAGTAATTGAGGGAATTATCTCTAATCCATCATCCCCTCGTAACCAACCCCAAAATTGGTTATTTTCTGGGTTATAAATGTAATATTCTTCTACCCCATAGTGTTCATAAAAAACTAATTTACGCTCCATTTCATGGGGTTTATGACTGGGAGAAATAATTCCAAATACCACTTGGGGAGCAATATTGTCCTCTTCCCATTGTTTATAGGAACCGCGATCGGCTTTTCCTCTTCCCAAAACTACCATGACATCAGGAGCATTAACAATATGTGGTTTTCCTTCTACCGGATACCAAAATAAATCTCCCGCGACAAATACATTGGGGTTATCTGCATATAACCAGTCTAAATTCTGCTGAATTACTAAAATCCAGTGAAACTGTTTTGTATTATTTGCCATTGGTTGTCCATCACTATCAGGATAGATTACCTCTGTTTGAGTAGGTGCATTTATTATTGAAACCATAATCTCAAACCTTCACAACTACATCTTTATTTTATCATAAATATCGTATTTTTTCCAATTTTGTTTCGTAGGGGCGAAGCATTCCGGCAGATAAATTATTAGTTATAAGCAGGGATAGATTGCCGGAATGCTTCGCCCGTATTTGGCGGAGCCGGAGCGCAACCCATAGCATTCCGGCAGATAAATTATTAGTTATAAGCAGGGATAGATTGCCGGAATGCTTCGCCCCTACATATTTGTAACTTATCCCACTGAAAACTGCTATAATCTGAGAGACACAACAATATTTATTATCTCTCTTGTCAAATGAAACCTACATTTGCTGACATCCGTGCGGCTTTTCAACAAATCTGGGGTTATGATGATTTTCGCTCGCCCCAAGGGGAAATTATTTCTACTTTATTATCACGCAAAGATGCTCTGATTATTATGCCCACGGGAGGTGGAAAATCAATCTGTTTTCAACTTCCTGCTTTATTACAAACGGGTGTTACTTTAGTGATTTCTCCCTTAGTCGCGTTAATGGAAAATCAAGTGCAAGAATTAAAAGAAAAAAAACTGCCCGCGGCTACTATTCATAGTCAAATTCCTAAATCTGAAAAACGCCAAACTCTCCAAGCTTTACAACAAAATAAATTACGGTTACTCTATCTTTCTCCTGAAACTTTACTGAGTCCCCCTATCTGGGAAATTTTGACTCAACCCCGATTAGAAATTAATGGTTTAATTTTAGATGAAGCCCATTGTTTGGTACAATGGGGTGATACTTTTCGTCCGGCTTATCGTCGTTTAGGCGCGGTTCGTTCCGCGTTATTAAAGACTAAACCCGTCGGTAGTAAAATCCCGATCGCGGCTTTTACGGCGACAGCAGATCCCCAAGCCCAAAAAACCATTAAACAAGTATTAGAATTAGAAAACCCGGAGCAATTTTTACTCAATCCCTATCGACCAAATTTATACTTAAAAGTGCAAAGAGTTTGCACTCCCAGAGCTAGACGAGAAAAATTATTAAACTTCATTAAATCTCACCAACAAGAAACCGGATTAGTCTATGTGAGAAGTCGTCAAAATAGTGAAAATTTAGCCGAATGGTTAGAAGAAAAAGGTTATGAAACAGCACCCTATCACGCGGGATTAAGTGCGGAAGAAAGACGGGAGATCGAAAACGCGTGGTTAAGGAATAAAATTCAATTTGTTGTCTGTACTTCCGCCTTTGGTATGGGAATTAATAAACCTGATGTGCGATGGGTTGTCCATTTTCACTCGCCTTTATTATTATCAGAATATATCCAAGAAGTGGGAAGGGGTGGAAGAGATGGTAAAAAAGCAGAAGCTTTAACTTTAGTCAGTGAGCCGACGGGGTTATTAGATCCTGAAGATAAACAACGATCGCGCTTTTTTGAAGAGCAACAGAAAACCCTTTATCAAAAAGCCCAAATCATCAGCAAAAAATTACCCAAACAAGGGCCTATCGAAACCGTTACTCAACAATTCCCCGAAGGCGCGATCGGGCTGTCGATATTACATAGTAATAATCAATTAAATTGGCAAGATCCCTTTAATTATCAAATTCAGGTATCATCGAAAAAAGAAAACTCCCAAAAACTTAATAATTTAGCCGTGGCACAAATGAGTCAATATCTCAATATAAATAACTGTCGCTGGCAATTTTTATTACAAGCTTTTGGATTTAACCAAGAAGCCAAATTAATGAAATGTGGACATTGCGATCGCTGTCAAAAATGATAAAATCAGACTAAAGAAACCCGGTTTCTCCACAACAATTAATGCTTTACGCGAGAAAAACGACAAGGGTATTGCATAACTTTTGTAGGGGCAATCCCCCTGTGGTTGCCCCGTCAGATTCGGGTAGGCACGGGGGCACTACCCCTACAAATCTGTATGAATGATTTAGACTTGCTATATGATAGAGTTAGCGTGTAAAAACATCCCATCTGATAAGGCTTTGAGGAGGAGTAAGGCTGTATGACTATGAGTTGGCAAGAATTTCTTAAAGACATTTCCAGTAAACACGGTTTGTCTCTTGATGAGACAAAGACTTTATTGGTGCGACTACCTGAAGAGGATAAGACTTTATCAGAGAAAGAAGTGATTGAAGAGCTACATATTACAGTGTCGACTGTTGGGGCAAGAATGACCAGTATTTACGCCAAATTTCAGAAAAGCTGCACGGGATTAGACAAATGGGAAGGTTTAGGAAAGTTTAGGTTTTTACACAATTTTCTCAGAGAGCAATTTCAGGGTGGCCTTTCTCCCCTTCTATTATCTCCCTATCCCGATGACTTTAAATCTATCATTAAAGATAAAAATGAGAAGTTTGTCGGCCGCCAATTTGTCTTTGATAAAATTGACAAATTCATCAGCAAAGAAACCAAAGGATATTTTACAGTTATTGGCGATGCCGGGATGGGAAAAACAGCCCTGGCCGCCAAGTTAATTTTTGATCACGAATACCCTTGTTACTTCAATATTCGAGCAGAGGGGCGCAATCGCCCCGATCAGTTTCTTACCAGCATTCGAGAGCAACTAATTGCGCGTTACCAGTTGCAGAATGTCGCGATGGATGATTTACCAACTTTACTGGAAAAAGTCAGTCAAAAACTGACAACCGGAAAATCGCTGATTATTGTTGTAGATGCTCTTGATGAAGTTGAGCAAGAACCCGGAGATAACTTGTTATATTTACCGACGACACTGCCAGATGGGGTTTATTTTGTGCTAACGAGACGGCCTTACATACTGAAGAAAAAGCGGTTACTTGTATCGCCCGGAGTTCCCTATCAGGAGTTGGACTTAAGGGATGAAGAGTATATGAAATTGAGCCAGATTGATATTAAAGATTATATTCGCTTGTTTTTCCAAGATCCAGAGCATCAAGGGAATTTGCAAAAGTGGATTCAAAAGTGCAATATTACGGAGGAAGTGTTTGTCGAACTGGTGGCAGTCAAGAGTCAAAATAACTTTATGTACCTGCGCTATGTCTTGCCAGCTATTGCTCGGGGTAAATATGATGACTTGGAATTAAGGGAGTTGCCCGATGGCCTTGAGGAGTATTATCAAAAGCATTGGGAACGGATGGGCATGGAGAAAGAACCTCAAAAAATGATGGTGATTATGTTGTTTATTTTAGTGGAGATTGGCACACCTATCCCTTGTGAAATGATCGCGAAAATTGCCGAACAGGATGAAGCGGAAGTCGGGAAAGTTTTAGATGAGTGGTTTGAGTATTTGACGGTGCTAGACATTCAAGGTGAAATCTGCTATAGCATTTATCATGCTAGTTTTCTGGATTTCTTGCAAAGGAAACGGGAACTGAAGGCAACTCGAAAGCTATTTGATGAGGTGAATGGTCGCATTGTGGATTATTTGAGAAAATTTAGGCAGAGGAGAAAGGAGAATGGGGGCAGCATTTAATAGTGAATTTATGGCAGAAAGTCCCGCTGATAAACGCGCTTATCTGGGAAAATTTGCTTACAATTTGGTACGGCATGGGCAGTTAGAAGAGTGTTGCGAACTTCTGACAGATTTTGATTACTTGTCAGAGAAAATTCAGCACCCAGAATTTGGGTTGCAGACACTCATTGAGGATTACGATTTACTTAGGGAAGCAGAGGTGTCGGCACACCCAGAGTATCGTCCAGAAAAAGTCAAAGCACTGCAATTAATTCAAGGATCACTGCGGCTGTCTGCTCATGTTTTAGCCAAGGATAAGACGCAACTGGTGGAGCAACTCTGGGGGCGAATGCAGGGCTTTGAAATGTTAGAAATTAAAGCGTTGCTGTCCCAGGCAAAGCAGAGTAAAACCACTTGGTTACGTCCCTTGACTCCTAGCTTAACTCCCCCAGGGGGGCCACTCCTACGCACTCTTGAAGGCCATAGAGCCTGGGTTAATGCAGTGGCCATCACCGCCGATGGCAAGCTTGCTATTTCTGGTTCATCAGATAAGACTATCAAAGTGTGGAATCTGGAAACTGGAAAATTAAAATTTACTCTCGAAGGCCATAGAGCCTGGGTTAATGCAGTGGCCATCACCGCCGATGGCAAACGTGCCATTTCTGGTTCATTAGACAAGACTCTCAGAGTGTGGAATCTGGAAACTGGAGAGTTACAATTCATCCTCGAAGGTCATAGCGAATCCGTTAATGCAGTGGCCATAACCGCCGATGGCAAGCTTGCAATTTCTGGTTCTGATGACACCACTCTCAAAGTGTGGAATCTGGAAACTAGAAAGTTACAGTTCCCCCTCAAAAAAAATTATAGTTATAATTACTCGTACTCGGTGGTTAATGCAGTGGCAATAACCGCCGATGGCAAGCTTGCAATTTCTGGTTCTGATGACACCACTCTCAAAGTGTGGAATCTGGAAACTGGTGAGTTACAATTCATCCTCGAAGGTCATATCGAATCGGTTAAAGCAGTCGCCATCACTGCCGATGGTAATCGTGCCATTTCTGGTTCAAGGGACACCACTCTCAAAGTGTGGAATTTGAAAACAAGAACGTTACAGTTTACCCTCGAAGGTCATAACGAATCGGTTGATGCAGTGACCATCACTGCCGATGGCAATCGTGCCATTTCTGGTTCAAGGGACACCACTCTCAAAGTGTGGAATCTGAAAACTAAAGAGTTACAGTTTACCCTCGAAGGTCATAACGAATTGGTTAATGCAGTGGCCGTCAGTACCGATGGCAAACGTGGGATTTCTGGTTCTGATGACAATAATCTCAAAGTGTGGAATCTGGAAACAAGAAAGTTACAGCTTACCCTAGAAAGTCATAGCGACTCGGTTGATGCAGTGGCCGTCTGTGCCAATGGCAAACGTGCCATTTCTGGTTCATCGGACAAGACTATCAAAGTCTGGAATCTGGCAACTCAAGATTTACTTTTTACCCTCAAAAGTCATAATGAATTGGTTAAAGCAGTAGCCCTCAGTGCGGATGGCAAGCGTGGGATTTCTGCTTCCTGGGACAAGACTTTCAAAGTGTGGAATCTGGAAACTGGTGAGTTACAGTTGACCCTCCAAGGTCATAGCGAATATGTTAAAGCAGTGGCCGTCACCGCCGATGGCAAACGTGGGATTTCTTCTTCTTGGGACACAACTATCAAAGTATGGAATCTGGAAACTGGTGAGTTACAGTTGACCCTCGAACATAGTGAGTTGGTTAATGCAGTGGCCGTCAGTACCGATGGCAAACGTGGGATTTCTGGTTCTGATGACAATAATCTCAAAGTGTGGAATCTGGAAACTGGAGAGTTACAGTTTACCCTCGAAGGTCATCGCGACTCGGTTTATGCAGTGGCCATCACCGCTGATGGCAAGCATGGGAGTTCTGGTTCTTATGACAACACTCTCAAAGTGTGGAATCTGGAAACTGGAAAGTTACAATTCACCCTCCAAGTTCATAGCAGTTCGGTTAATGCAGTCGCCGTCACCGCTGATGGCAAACGTGGGATTTCTGGTTCTGATGACAACACTCTCAAAGTGTGGGATTTATCCAGTAGGGAAGTCATTGCCAGTTTCACGGGTGAGAGTGCTATAACTTGCTGTGCCGTCGCACCCGATGGAGTGACCATTGTCGCGGGTGAACATTCAGGACGATTACATTTCCTGCGGCTAGAAGGAATGGAGAAATCACCATGAATACCACCCCCATTCCCACCGCCTCAGAATTTCAGCAACACATCCGCGATAAGATTCAAAATTTTAGCGATCGCGCCTTCATCTTCACCGAAATCAACGAGTTCCTCACCCGCCAATCTCGCGGCTACTTCACCCTCATCGGCGCACCGGGCACAGGCAAAAGCGCGATCTTCGCCAAATATGCCGCGGAAAATCCCCACGTCATCTATTACAGTGCCGAACTGACAGGCAAAAATCAAGCCCCTGAATTTCTCCTCACCCTTTGCACCCAATTACTGAGGGAAAAATTGAGTGCCAATGGAATCACCGATCGCGCCGGAGAAACCATCACCAACCTACCCGATAATGTCACCGAGGGGAGTTGGTTTCTCTCGCGATTACTCCAGAAAATCAGCGACAAACTCCCACCCAATCAAAAACTAATTATTACCATAGATGGGTGCGACAGAATCGATCGCGACAGCCAACCCCCAGGCTCAAATTTATTTTATCTCCCGCGCTATTTGCCCGATCGCGTTTATTTTCTCCTTTCTCGCCGCCCCTTTCCCAGAGATAAATCTGGTTTATTAATCGAAACCCCTTATCAAACCCTCGATTTACAACAATACCCAGAACAAAACCGCGAAGATATCCGCACTTATATTGACAATTCCCTCACCCCCTACCATTTAACCGAGGAACAATTCTGCCAAAGACTCACCGATGCCAGCGAAAATAACTTTATGTATTTAAGTCAAATTTTACCCGGAATTGCTAATAATATTTATCCCCAACCCTTCCACGGGCAACCACTCCCCCCCGGATTAGAAACCTACTATCAAAGCCATTTAGCGCGGATGAAGGACCCAGATTTATCCACGATGGAATTAGCATTATTGAGGTTATTAGCACAAGAGAAACAGCCTTTATCTGTAGAAACCATCGCGACAGCAATTAATGAGGATGAGTATGATGTAGAGGAAGCCTTAGAAAAATGGAGAGAATTTTTCATCGAGCAATTGATAGATGGAGAAATTCATTATCGCCTTTATCATAGCAATTTTCAAGAGTGGTTGCTCACCCAAATTTCTGATAATTTATGCTCATAAACTGTTCGGAAATAGGTGGGCCGAATTATCACGGTGTCCGATAGTAAGTACCTACACAAAATTAATTGTATATTTTATGATTAGATTGATTGGGCGAATGCCATTCGCCCCTACACAAACAAAGATTGGGCGAATGCCATCAAAGATTGGGCGAATGCCATTCGCCCCTACGGAAGAAATTCAACCCGCGCAGGCGGGTTTTGTCTGTGTAGCCGCGGTTTCAACCGCCCGGTCAAATTAATTCGGCTTAAACACTCATTTTGTGTTCTAAGTTGCCAATTGTTAGGAAATTTTAGCCTAACTTAGAAACATTATACGCGATCGCTCTTCAGAGTAGATAAAAAAATAAAATGATTTGTAATAATTTGAGTGAACCCATTTTGCACTTATTAAACGTCTCCCCTTCTCACGGTGAACCGGAAATCATTCTGCGTACCATCTATGAGCATAGCTCCGATGGCATTTTTATTGTTGAACCCATCTCCTTAGAAACATCTCTTGACACCAATTCTCCACCCTCCCATTTAAACACAACCCTGACTCATTCCCAGCCCGAGGTGATCGACTTTCGTTTTGTATTTGCCAATCGTACTTATCTACAATTATTATCCCTCGATCCGCAACAGATAATCGGGCGATCGCTACGGGAATTTATCCCCGAAGTCATCCGTCGTCCGATGGAGCACCATTTGATGACTTGTTTACAACAAAAAAAAATTGATTCCTATCAACAAGCATTTCCCACCGAAGAAGGCGCGATCGAACGACTCCTCACCCTTTCACCCATACTCAATCACGAAGGAAAAGTATCAAAAATCGTTGGTATTTGTCAGAACATGATCGAACTTTGTGTACTCATTCATCACCAAAGATATCGCAATTTTTTCGAGAATGCCGTCGCGGGAATTTATCAAACCACACCCGACGGACACTATCAAATTGTTAATCCTATGTTAGCCCGTATTTATGGTTATGAATCTCCCCAAGAACTTATTACTAATATTAATGATATCGCCCATCAACTCTATGTCGATCACCGTCGTCGTGACGACTTCCGATTATTAATACAAGAAAAAGGAGCTATTTGGGGATTTGAATCCCAAGTTTATCGCAAAGATAAAAGCATTATTTGGATTTCCGAAAATGGTCGCGCCATCTGGGATGCCAAAGGAGAAATTATTGCCTATGAAGGTACTGTTGAAGATATTACCCAACGCAAACAAGCAGAAGAACAACTTTTGCGACGAGATAAATTACTTCAAGGTGTCGCGAAAGCGATGCACCATTTATTAACCGATCGCGATCACAACGCGGCCATTTTAAAAGCCTTAGCCACTCTGGGGGAAGTCACAGAAGTTGATCGCGTCTATATTTATGAAAGTCAATTATCCTCTGATTCTAATACACCGATTTTAACCCTGCGTTTTCAATGGATTAACCCATCATCAGAAAATGACTCTACCTCTAAAATTCCCCAAAGAATTACCTCTCAATTAGGATTAAATCAATGGAGTAAGATTCGAGAAAATTATCCCCTCGTCACACATTTTTTGAACAATTTATCACCGGGGGAACGACAAATATTAGAACAAGAAAAATTATTAGAACAGTTAATTATACCCATTCGAGTCGATAAAAAAACTTGGGGTTATCTCAGTTTTGATGAAGGCTCTTATCCACAAAATTGGTCCGAAGGAGAAGTCTCTATTTTAATGGCAATCGGTGATAGTATTGGCGGAGCCCTGCAACGTCAAAAAACCGAAGCCTTGATTCGTTATCAAGCCTTACACGATCGCTTAACGGGTTTACCCAATCGCACCCTATTGAATGAAAGATTAAGTCAAGCCTTACAAAAAGCACGTCATGGCGGTACTAATTTTGCTTTAATGTTTCTTGATTTAGACTACTTTAAAGACATTAATGATACTTTAGGACACGCGATCGGCGATCTGCTCCTACAGTCGATCGCCAAAAGACTAACAGCCTCTCTACGCGATGGTGACATCGTTGCCCGCTGGGGAGGGGATGAATTTATTATCCTTTTAAGCAAAATTTATCGTGCAAAAGATGCCATGACAGTTGCCCAAAGAATACTAGATATTTTACACCCTCCGTTTGATTTAGCAGGTCATCAAGTTACCATTGGTTGTAGTATTGGCATCGCGCTTTATCCCGAAGATGGCGAAGATACTGAAACCTTAATGAAAAAAGCCGATACAGCTTTATATCGTGCCAAAGATAGTGGTAGAAACAACTATCAATTATGATTGAAGGAAGAGGGAAGAAGGAAGAAGGAAGAAGGAAGAGGGAAGAAGGAAGAGGTAAGAAGGAAGAAGGAAGAAGGAAGAAGGAAGAAGGAAGAAGTAGGGTAGGCATCTTGCCTGCCATTGATCCGATTTTTAGGAGATGTCTGATGAGCAACAATCCATCCATCCATCCATCCATCCATCCATCCATCCATCCATCAATCCATCCATCAATCCATCCATCTGTGTTTATCTGCGTTTATCTGCGGTTAAAAAAAAGAATCTGCTATAGCATTAGCAAAAAAAATCTTAAACCCCAGAGGTTTCTTCCACTTTTTCCTCACTTACCAGAGAATTAGCTAACACGAAAACCGTTGATTCTTGATGATCGAAAATTTCCGAATCACTCTCTTTTATCGGTAACTCACAATAGAGAAACTCATGGGAAACCTTTTCCCATTTATCAGCTTCATCAGCAGACACGATCGCGTCAGTTGTCGTCTCAACATCAACATCAACCCCCATTTGATGCAAATTCAAACTGTGGTGTGCCGTGCGACGATTCACACATTCTACCAACCAAGCACTTAACCCCACCGCGGCCATTAAAGGTAAAACAATACGATAATCACGAGTTAATTCAAATAACAATAAAATCGACGTTAACGGAGCTCTCGCACTACCCGCCAAAACCGCGGCCATTCCCACCATTGCATAGGCAGGCGGCCCCGCAATATGTCCATTTAAAACAGGTAACATTTCTAAAAATAACCCATAGGCAGATCCCAAAGACGCGCCTAAAAACATCGCGGGAGCAAAAATACCACCCACTAATCCACTTCCTAAACTCAAAGCCGTCATTAATAACTTTGTACCTAACAACAAAATTAATAACGGTAAAGAAAATTTCACATCTTGAAGCATCGCTTCCACAGTTTCATAACCCACCCCCATAACTTGCGGTAATTGTAACGCGACTAACCCCACGATCGCGCCCCCCAGAATAGGATGAATATATCGAGGAATACGCGCCAACCAAGTGAAACCGCGAACGCGGCCTTGAAAACAACTCTCCGCGAATTGAATCGCTTCCGTATAAGCTAAAGAAACCCCACTGGCTAATAAGCCTAACCCCATATAAAGAGGTAATTCCCAAGAAGTACGAACATCATAAATAGGCAAAGCAAACGCGGGTTGAGCCCCCAAAAAAATCTGGGCAATTAAAGCCGAAATCACCGCGGCTAATAAGACAACACTAACAGAAGAAGTCGCGAAGGTACTTGCTAATACCACTTCTAAGGCAAAAAACACACCCGCGATGGGAGCATTAAAACCAGCCGCTAACCCCGCGGCGGCCCCCGCGCCTAAAAGTAATCGTTGACGCTCTAAGGGAAATTGCAATATTTGAGCTAATAACATCCCAAAATTCGCGCCTATTTCCACACTGGGCGCTTCCGGCCCCAAAGACGCGCCAGTACCCAAGGATATAGAAGCCGCGACCATTTTTGTCACAGGTTTCAAAGGCGAAAGTTCTTGCAAACCTTGGGATGCCGCGATCAAAGAAGACATATTCGGTCCAAAGTCGCGATAATACCAACGCATTAAAGCAATGATCAAACCCCCCAGGGCAGGAATACAGGCCAGGGTCCAGGACCCCCAATTACCGATCACCCCCATCAAGTCTGCCATTGTCAGGGTTCTAATGAAGTGAATCAGGTAATGAAACGTCACAACCCCTATCCCTGTCATACCACCGATAAGTACCGATAGGACTAATAACAGTGTTTCTGGGGAAGGATGGAAACGTGAGAGTAGATGTCTAAAACGGAAGGGAGAGGAAAAATTAGAGACGAGGGGGAGAAGCGCGGGTGTTTCTCCTTGGCCTCCTTGTCTGTCTTTCAGTGCGTTGAGAGGAGGGATCGCGGTCATTGCCGAAGGGTTTCTCTTTCTAGGAGTCTTAGATTTATGTTAACTTTTATTTACCTGTTTTCATTTTCTAAGATTCATCTTTTTTTGACAAGGAATTTTTCCGGTATTTAACGGGAAATATCGCGGCGGTTTTCCCTTTGAGATGTCCCAGGGGATCAGCCACCTTCGGAGAAATGTAACAAAAAGCACAAAAATGCCACCGAAGAAGGATGAAGGATGAAGCAATAACATTAATGGTTTAGGCCATTAACAACTTCTTGACGGTTTACTTTTTAGGTAATGGTTGATTAGGGGAAATTCGTTTTCTTTCTCCAGTCACAATCATTAGAGGATCACCAATAGTCGTAATTTTCCAAGGCGGGGCTTCAATGGTACGCGCCGCGATCAGAAAAGGAATTGATTGCTCCAGACGTTCTACCATAATTTTAGGCGGAACAAACGCGGTTAAATAGGGTTCATCGACACTCCCCACATAAGCATAAACACCATTATCTAACCATCGACCCGCGATCGTATTTTTATTATCGGGAGTCGTCGCAGAAAAACTGTGAAGAAAGTGCATCGCCGCCGGATATCTAAGTTGGGGAATATTATCAACACTCGCATCTTTATCACCCACAAAGAATTTATCCGGTGTCCCCTTGGAATTAATCCAAATTAAATCAAAATCCCAGGAATACTTACTTAATTTTAACCAATTTTTGAGGTTATTTTCTGGTTTTTGAAATAAAAATACATCAAATCCCATACTGTTTAATTTTGTTTCCGCCGATTCCATTTCGTACAAATTCCAAGGTTCTTCTTCATTATAACTATTGTAAAGTAAAGCCGTGTTTGGCTCGATAAAAATAGCGGACATTGCCTGATATAAAGCGCGTTCGGCAGAACCATAAATCCAACCAGTAACAGCCCATCTTGTCCCATTCGGGTATCGACATAAACCATCTGTCACCGCGAAAGTTTCATCTTTTTTTTGGGGTGACTGATATTTAACTGCTATTTCTTTGACAAGGGTTACAGTATCAATTTCATCCCCTAGTATCCCAAAATCATAACCGGTTTTTTCCACAGTTTCTAAGACTTCTCTCGTCAAAATAAACCATTTATTATTATTTAAGGTATCGTTAGGTTTCCCGAAATTGCCTGATAAAAATTTTAAGGGTTGACCCCGATCGGCGGCTAAGGCAACCGCGGCAGGCCACGCGGGGTCTTTTTCATCGGTAATCACAACTCCTGGGGGGTCCCATCCTAATTTTTCCCAGCTTTCTTTTAAGGTTTTTTGATCCGTGGCATTCCAAGCTTTTGCCGCGGCCTTAATCATTAAATTTTGTAGTTCTTTCCCCTTGGGTAAAGGTTCTTTTACCGCGGGATATCGTACTATTTTTAAGGGTTGAAAACGTCGCAAAAATAGGGGTGTATATTTATTATCTTCGATTAAAATTGGCCAACGACTTTCTAAACTCCATTCTTGAATTGCCGCGAGGAATGTAGCAGTATTGGGAACTAAAACAACTTGATCTATGGTGGGAGTTTTATTTTGTAGGGTTTTCATGCGAATCCCTGTTTGTATAAACCAGGGTTGACTTTTGGAAAACATTGGTAAAATCACAGGTTTTTTGCTCTGGATTTCATAAGCAAACCATATACCAATAAAGCTAAGGATTAAAACTATTACTAATAATCGTATTTGCCATTTTTTTCTCATAAAAAATTAGTTTTTTC
>JBEDKD010000283.1:0-2806 GCA_041172365.1 Cyanobacteriota bacterium
CAGCCCAATCTAAGGGGGATGTGTTGATCGCGTGAAATTCCATGTTTTAATTGATAATAATGACGGCTTCAATTTTAATGATTTTACATCATGCGCGATCGTCTTGTTCCTTTTTTTTCTCCGCGGTTGACTTTTGGCATCTATCAGATTAGGCTAATATTGGACTCCAACCGAAAAAAACCACTTTCGGGCGAACGTCTCTTGACAAAAATGACAATTTGAGGTTAAGAAACCGGGTTTCTGGAGATCGTCGTCAGTTGATAAGGAATGAAAATTTAATAAAGTAGTGCAGGCTTCCAGCCTGCTTGGGCTCCGAAGAGATCCCCGACAAACCAAATCCTCAAGTTATTTAATTTCCATTCCTCAGACAATTGGGGATAATCAAGAAAACGGGTTGAGCGCGATCGTCTTTTGATGACACAATAGACATCTGCCAAAAATCCGATCAAAGGCAGGGTTAGCCAATTTTAGGAGATGTCTAATTTTTACTTGATCAACCCTGTTTTCGGGGATAATCAAGAAAACGGGTTGAGCGCGATCGTCTTTTGATGACACAATAGACATCTGCCAAAAATCCGATCAAAGGCAGGCAGGATGCCTACCCTACGATAATTTTAGTCTAATTTTTACTTGATCAACCCTGTTTTCGGGGATAATCAAAATGATAATTGAGGGTGAAACAAACAGGTTTCTGCGTAAGTCCTATCTCGAAAAAATCATGGTTAAAAAACGAATTAATAAAACTTCTCTTGTCATAACTTTAGCCCTCTGTTGTCCCATATTTTTAGTTTCCTGTGACTCTATTTCTCAATTTACAGGGGGTAAGGGTTCCGAAACTTCGACACAAAAATCAACTTCTACTGATTATAATGCCAAAATCAAAGCCTTAGTATTTTTATCACCTCAAGAGCGAGTTCCCCAATTAGAAACCCTTTTTCAAGAATTACGATCGCCCTCTTCACCCGAAGAAAAATTAGCCCGATCGCGGATACGTTATTTATTAGCCAGTGATTTATTAATCTTAAAACAAGAACAAAAAGCCCTAGACTATTTACAAGACTTAGAAAAAGATTATCCCGCGATCGCGTCTCATATCACCTTAAAACGAGCTCAAATTTATCAAGAGATGGGCAATGCCGACAAAGCCAAAACCACTTGGGAAGAAATCATCAAAAATTATTCTAACGATCCCGTCGTTGTCGAAGCCTTTTATGTCTTGGGGAAAAAAAATCCTGATTATTGGGAAAAAGCGATCGCGCAATTTCCTTCCCATCCGCGTACCATTGAGATAGCCCGTCAAAAAAACCTGGAAAATCCCAATCAAATCGAGTTATTATTACTGATAGCCAAACATGGACTATATTTGAAAAATTATGGTGATTATTTAGAACAATTAACCCAAAAATTTAACACACAATTATCCCAGGAGCAATGGGAGATGATCGCGTGGGGATATTGGGAAAAACAAGACTACGGAAAAGCCGCGATCGCGTATTCCAAAGCCAAACCCACTCCCAAAACCCTCTATCGTCACGCACGAGGGTTATGGTTAAACGGAAAAATAGCCGAATCCAAACAAGCCTATCAACAACTCATTCAAACCTTTCCCCAAGGCGAAGAAACCGGATTAGGATTAATACGTTTATCAAGATTACAAGAGCCACAAGACGCGATACCACTCTTAGATAGAGTCATTCAAAACTTTCCCAAAAACGCCCCAGAAGCCCTATTAGACAAAGCCAAAATCCTCGAAAAAAACCGCTCAGAAACCGCCGCGTCTCAAACCCGTCAATTGTTATTAAGTAAATATAGTAACTCCGACGCGGCCGCGGAACTCCGTTGGAATTTAGCCCAAAAAGCCGCGCTTATGAATGAATATAAAATCGCGTGGCAATGGGCAAGAGAAATTATCAAAAATAATCCCGAACACGAATTAGCACCCCAAGCCGGATTTTGGGTAGGAAAATGGGCGGAAAAATTAGGCTTAAAAAATGATGCAGAAAAATCCTTTGAGTATGTATTAAGTAACTATCCATCATCCTATTTTGCATGGCGTTCCGCGGTATTATTAGGATGGAATGTAGGAGATTTTACCACAGTTCGCAAACTATCACCAAACGTAATTAGACCCCAAGAACAACCAGTACCTTTAGCAGGATCAGACGCGTTAAAAGAACTTTATCAATTAGGACAAAACAAAAATGCTTGGAGTCTATGGCAAGTCGAATTTAAAAATCCTCAACAGCCCACAGTTTCCGAACAATTTACCGACGGATTAATGCGCTTAGGAATAGGAGATAATTTAGACGGACTCTGGATGATTTCCAGTTTAAACAAACGGGAAAAACCAGAAGAAATCAAAGAATATCTTACCCTAAAAAAACAAATGACTTATTGGGAAGCATTATATCCCTTTCCCTATTTAGAACTCATTGTAAAATGGTCAAAACAACGGGCATTAAATCCCGTATTAGTAACAGCATTAATTCGTCAAGAATCCCGATTTATGCCCACCATAAAATCCGCGGTAGGAGCAACAGGGTTAATGCAAGTAATGCCCGAGACAGGCGCGGATATAGCCAAACAAATTAATCTCAAAAATTATTCCTTAGAAAATGTTAATGATAATGTTAATTTAGGGACTTGGTATTTAGCTCATACCCATGACGAATATAATAATAATTCCATGTTAGCCGTCGCGAGTTATAATGCCGGACCGGGTGCAGTGGGAGGTTGGTTAACACGGTTTGGCTTTAAAGATCCTGATGCTTTCGTCGAGAAAATACCCTATCCAGAAACCCAAGAT
>JBEDKD010000284.1:0-14174 GCA_041172365.1 Cyanobacteriota bacterium
CCCCAATCCCAAATCCCCAATCCCCAATCCCTATGACACCTTATCATTTATTACGTCATCTGATTCTAAGATTGGCTCAAGTGTTTTGGCGGTTTTGCCAAAGGATGTTAAAACGTTTATCACGTTTTTTTCAGTTTTTCACTTATTTGAATTGGCAGACTCTTTGGGAAGTGTGCGATCGCGCATTAAAATCACGTTTACATGGTTTATCCGCGGAAATGGCTTATAACGCGATTTTATCATTATTTCCAGGGGTATTGGCTGTCATTTCCGCGATCGCGCTTTTTGATGAATTACAATCAACTTTCATACAGATCACTAATTTATTAAGTATCGTCATTCCCAATGAAGTTCGCAGTCTGGTTAAAGAAAACATAAATCAAATTCTTATTACCCGTAATCCTCAAATTTTTTCTTTAAGTTTTCTCGGTGCAATTTGGGCGTTTTCTGGCGCGTTAAATGCTTCTATGGCAGCCTTAGATCAAATTCATCAAATTCCCCCTAAACAAAGACGCACCTTTATCGGGGCAAAATTAGTCGCGATCGGCTTAAGCATTGGTAGTATCTTTTTATTAATTTTAGCCTGTATTGTTGTATTTATTAGTGATTTAATCGTGCAAATTATCGCCCGTCAAAGCTGTTTAATTGAATCCTTGAAAAATTGTCAATTATCTCAAGCGAAAAGTTGCTTAACCCCTCTGCCAAATTGTCTATTAGAAACTCAATTGTTAGATATCTGGGACCATTGGCGTTGGCCGATTGCATTAGGCATTATTTCCTTAAATTTTGCCTTCATTTATCGCTATGGTCCTAGTCGCCATCACCCCGGAATACCGATTTTGCCTGGGGCGATTATCGCGGCAATTTTATGGGCATTTCTCTCAGCATTATTTCGATTATATGTTTCCCGTTTTGGCCATTATAACTGGACCTATGGCACTATTGGAACTTTTATTGTTTTACTTTTATGGCTCTATTTAAGTTCCTTAGTGATGTTAATCGGTGCTCAATTAAATGTGACAGTAGGAAACGCGATGGAAGGGAATTTAAGTTTGAGAGGATAGCTCAATTCCCCCATCATATCGCAATTCTCTTGTAAAAAAGTTGTGGAAAACCTGTGGAAAACTTGTGGAAAATCTGTATAAGTAGATGATAAATGTAGCAAATGATACAGAATGTGGATAAAAAAGGGGGAAATTTCCACAGTTTTTCCACAGGGTAATCAGTGATCAAGCGTATGTTGGCCAAGGATTTCACACATTTTTCCACATTTTCCACAGACTAAGGGAGCAAGGGATCGTGAAACAGGGGGGTGTCGCGGAGTTTGATACCGAAAACCTGATACCTAAAGTCTACCGAGCAAGCATTTTATTTAAAACATTACGAGTCAATTGTTGCGCCCCTGGATGCAAAACCGAGCGTCTTAATTGAGGTACATTATAATCATCTAAAGCCCAAACCCATTGCATCGAACCCGTGGCAAAAACCATCGCGTTTGATTTTGCCCTATAAAGAGTCATATCAGAATAACGCGTACTCCAATGATATTTATAGGGTGAATGCCCAATCCGAATAATATTCCGTGGTGCATGATTAAATACGCGATCGACTTCATAACCTAATAAACCCGGTAATTTATCACCGGGTTTTAAACCCGTATTTTCTAATACCCAAGTCGGCGCGTCTTTGCTAATCATAATATCTCCATTCACCTTAAAAGTCTCATACATAACACCAATTAGAGACTCTTCCGGTTTTCCCAGAATTTTATCCCGCCAAACCGTGGTAACATAGGGTTTATTAGGATCAAAAAGTCGATAATAAGGATCGAGTCCAACTAATTCTTTATAGGCGACAATTGTCCGAAATAAATCCCCTGTAACCCGACTCAATTCTAAACGAATTTGCCAATAACAAATATTGGAGCCAAAAAAACCTAAATTAACCCCGGAATCTCTAGCTAATTCCACATTTTGACGCATGGACCAAGACCAATATTCATCATGGCCCACGGATAAAAAAACACGATGTTTTAAAAGTAATTTGGGATGGGCATGAGTATCAATATTCGTAATATAACTAACATCATAACCTTCACGCTCTAACCAGCACACCATATTATATTCCCAACCGGCATTAATGGTTTCACTCGGACGTTGAATATTTGTTAAAAATTCTCCGGCGTCTACTCCGTAAGCTGCTTTAGGATTTGGACTTTTCGCGTAGGGACGATTAAAGGAAACTTTATAAGCTTGTTTGCCGCGACTATTCCAACTATAAAGAGATTTTGAACCCCAATTATTATAAGCTTGAAATGTGGTGACACTCGATTGAAATACAATATCTGATGCCCGTGCATCATCCCTCACTACAAAAATAATATAACTCTGTTTTCTGCTTCTTTCCCCAGTTAATTTTACTAAATAAAAACCACTATTCCAGTCTCCATTTGTACTAGGAATTTCTAAAATATATGGCTCTTGCCAATCACATTCAATTAATCCTGATACTTTATCTTCTATGGGTGGTGGTTGTGGAAAACCTTTGCGTTTGATGGATTCCGTCATGCGTCTTCCTCCTAATCCTTGATACCACCCCATTCTAAATATTTCTATTGTGTAAATAGGGTCTTTTGTATTAACAAATAATTTGATTTTTTCGCCTTTATTAACACTGGTTAAAGAAGCATAACCTTCAATTTCTCCATTTTTCGCGGGATTGCTAAGAATCCAGTCAGTTGTGCCGTTTTTTTGATTTTCTAAAATAGTAGGATTAATAATAATATTTTTATGGGGAGAAAAACTTAAAGGTTGCTCCTCTTCTTGAGATTTAGCTACGACTTGCCAGAGTAAAGGTGTTGATAAACCCATCAAAAATAATTTTAAAAATTCTCTACGTCGTAACAGAAAGGATAATAAGTTATTCATAACACTTCTGTTTTTATCTAAATCAGATAGACTACTTATGGATAATCTTATTATATGGCAAGTCTCTATCATTTATACATATTTGTAGGGGTAGTGCCCCCGTGCCTACCCCTGATCAATCGGGGCAACCACTTCTGGATTGCCCCTACAAAAATATTACAATTGAAATCGGATTGCTATAGTGGTAATATTTAGATGTCAAAATAGAGACATCCTGAAAAAAAATCTGTGTACCCTTCGGGAAGGCTTCGCCTATATCGCGTACCCTTCGGGAAGGCTTCGCCTATATCGCGGTTAAATAAATTTCTCTACTCTGTGACAGGGGTTTCAACTAGGTTGATGGGCGAGTCTGAAAAAATGACTCACCTTAACTTTGGCATAAACAAGAATATTTTTTTTTATTTTAAAATATGGGAAATGTCAAAAATTGCTATTTTTTGATTCTGATAAAAAAGTTTCCGGTTTGTCGAGTCAGTTTAGGGAAAAATCTGGGATAACTAATCAACGACTCGGATCAAACCGCGACGTAAACAATCAAAGACGCGATCGATACAATCTCGATCATTATTGCTCAGAGCATCCTTAGAAAGCAGAGAAGACATCAAACTATGTTGATCGGAGCGAGTAATTTTACGCGAAGAGAGGATCTGTGATACGACTTGATCCATAGAATTTTGGGGAAAACAGATTTGAGTTTGCATCTTTTTTCTCTCAAGCTGGACAACTATTAGTATGTGTGAGGATTGGGAAAAGGTGGGTGATCCTACGGGTACTCTCTATGTGATCTTGACTCATCGAAGTGGTGATATGTATCACTGACACGGGAGTATCAAAATCTCCGGTAAACTGCCCCCATTGCCAGTATGGAGAAAATATGGAGTATTGGGGTAAGAAGTATGAATGTAGATGAGTTATTAAGACGATACGCGACGGGGGAAAGAAATTTTACTGGGGTGTATCTTCAGGAAGTCTATTTGCAAGATGTTGATTTGGTAGGCGCGAATCTTTTTGAAGCTGATTTAATGGGGGCAAACCTCTGTAAAGCGAAATTAAATCGAGCTAACCTATCGAAAGCCAATATGAGTAAAACTAACCTCTATCAAGGGAATTTAGGAGGAGCCAATCTCACTGATGCCTGTTTATCAGAATCAAATCTCTATCAGGGGGAGCTTATTGGTGCAAATCTCAGTGGTGTTGATTTGCGTGGTGCTAATCTTTGCCAAGCCAATCTGATAGAAGCGAACCTTTCTAGGGCAAATTTGGCTCACGCGGACTTACATGGTGTTAACCTCTATGGTGTTAATCTCCGTCGCGCTATTCTGATGGAGGCTGATTTAATTGGTGCTAATCTCAGTCATGTTGATCTTAGTGGTGCTGATTTGATGGGCGCGAGTTTGATTCGTGTGGATCTTACCTACGCGATTTTAAATGCCGCGGATCTCAGTGGTGCTAATCTTCTGGGATCTAATCTGACGGGGGTTAATCTCAATGGGGTTTTTCTTAAAGGTGCAATTATGCCTGATGGCTCGATTCACGATTGATTTTCTCTACCAAACTCTGAAACCCGATTTTTTGAACCTAACCTTCCTTTGGGAAATCGGGTTTTTGTTGCGTTATCCTACAATGGAGTTGTCAAATGTGGGGATCGAAAATGAAGGTAAAAATTTTAATTACGGTAACGTTATTAACTCTGATTTCTCCTATTAAAGCTGTTTTGGCGGAAAATCTGGAACATACTCATCAATTGTTAACGACTCGCGAATGTCAAAATTGCGATCTCAGTGGTGCTGGTTTTGTATTAGCTAATCTTATGGGTGTGGATTTGAGGGGCGCAAATCTCGCGGGGGCTAATCTTAGTCGTGCTAATCTGATGGGGGCTAATCTTAGTGGGGCTAATCTCAGTGGTACGAGTTTATTTGGTGCTAATTTAACGGGGGCTAATCTTAGTGGGGCTAATTTGAATGGTACTGATTTGAGGGAGGCTTTTGTCACTAATGCTAATTTGAATGATACTAATCTCAATAGTGCTTATATTATTGGCATTAAGGGGCTTCCTGATAATCTCAATAGTTATGAAGATTGGTATAAGTTGGGTATTGGTGAGGCGAAGGCGGGTCATTATCGCAACGCGATCGAGTATTATAATAAGGCTTTGAGTATTCGTTCGGATTTAGCCGCGGTATATTTTGCTCGTAGTATGGCTTATGCTGATTTACAAGATTTTGAGAAGGCGATGCTAGATGCGAAACGCGCTGAGTTACTTTTTACTCAGTTTGGTATTGCCCAAGGCCAAGATTTATCCAAGAAATTACAAGTGGAAATACTGGCTCGTCAAAAACCTACTGATGTTAAGCCTTCTCAACCCAGTTTTTCGGATTTTGTCACTTCTTTTGGCTCTGTACTTTTGAAACTACTTTTTTGATTTTGGGTGCATTGTTAATCATCTATTGATCCCCGCAAAAAATTACGCGATCGCGGTTTCTGTGCCGTGGAATTTTTCCATTTTAATCTGGTTTTGCGCCCTACCTAATTTCAAGTCGTGGTGGTTTCTATGATGCCTTCTGCATGGAGCGCGATCGCTCTTAATTTATCAAGGATGTTAACATCGACATTTTGCCATAAATTCCGTTGATGGGCTTCTAATAACCTTTCTGCGATATCGCGCAATACCCAAGGATTTTTTGATTGCATAAACTCTTGAGTTTTGGGCTCAAAGACATAATTTTCCGCGATGCCTTGATACATAAAATCTTCTACACAATTGGCTGTCGCGTCATAGGCAAATAAATAATCCACTGTCGCGCCCATTTCAAAGGCGCCTTTATAACCATGTCGCATTACCCCTGCGATCCATTTAGGGTTAATCACACGCGATCGATAAACCCTCGCGATTTCTTCTTTTAACTGTCTCACTTTGGGATTTTCTGGGAGGGAATTATCGCCAAAATAAGTATGAGGATTTTTCCCCGTTAAAGCCCGAATCGCGGCTGTCATTCCCCCTTGAAATTGATAATAGTCATCGGAGTCTAATAAATCATGTTCTCGGTTATCTTGATTATGTAAAACTATTTGTAATTGACTTAAGCGATGGGTAAAGGCTTCTGGCTCCGAGAGGCCGGAATTTCGGGATTTATTACTATACGCGTAACTACTCCAATTAATATAAGCTTGGGCTAAATCTTCCACATTTGTCCAGTTTTGTCCTTCAATTAATCCCTGTAATCCGGCACCATAGGCTCCGGGTTTTGAGCCGAAAATTCGATAGCACGATCGCGCTTTTGCCTGTATTTCCGTTAACCCTTGTAACTGCCAGAAATCCGTTTCTTTTTGGACTTGACACGCTAAAGGATTTAACTCCGAAGGTTCATTTAAGGACGCGATCGCGTTCACCGCGGCATCAAATAAATCAATCAAATTAGGGAACGCGTCACGGAAAAAACCAGATATCCTTAAAGTAACATCAATTCGGGGTCTTCCTAACACCGAAAGGGGCAAAATTTCAAAGTCAATTACTCGTCGAGAGGGACCATCCCAGACAGGTTTTACCCCTAATAAAGCTAAGGCTTCCGCGATATCATCCCCTCCGGTTCTCATAGTAGAAGTACCCCAAACAGATAAGCCTAAATTTTGGGGATATTCGCCATTTTCTTGAGTATATCTTTCTATTAATCTTTCCGCGGCTAATTGTCCGACATGATAGGCTGTTTCTGTGGGAATTGCGCGGATATCAACGGAGTAAAAATTACGCCCTGTGGGTAATACATCTGCTCGTCCTCTTGTGGGTGCTCCTGATGCACCACTGGGGATATATCCTCCATTTAGTCCATGTAATAAGTTAGTAATTTCTTGATTTGTTTCTAGTAATGATGGTAATAAATAGTCTTCTATCCATTGTAATTCTTGTTGGCTTGCTTTACCGATATGGGAATTTGAAACCCCAGATGAACCCAGATGAACACAGATAGGATTTTGGCTTTCGATGAGATTATCGACTAAATAGGCGGCTTTTTCTTCCAAATGTTCGATAATATCTCCTATTTTCTTGTTATTTAAAAGGTGAGTGGGATCGGCGGTAAGGGGATCGAAATCTAGGTTTAAATCTTGGGCTAAAGCGCGTGTTAAGCCGAGACGATGATGACTGGGATGGCGCGCGATCGCGATGATTAAATCTCTTAATTGTCTTCCTTGGGGACATTGGCCAAATATATGTAAACCGTCTCGAATTTGGGCTTCTTTTAATTCACATAAATAGCCATCGGCTTTGGTGATAAATTCGGTTAATTCTGAGGGGGGTTGCTCAATGCCTAAGTCTTTATTTAAGTTTTCTTGACGGATGAGAGTAAGAAGCCGATCGCGGATCGTATTTAATCTTGAGGGATCTAAACTTTGAGCTTCATAATATTCGTCAATTAGGGTTTCTAATTGTTGCAGTGGGCCGTATAATTCTGCCCGCGTCATGGGGGGAGTTAAATGATCGATAATAACCGCGTGGGCTCGCCGTTTGGCTTGGGAACCTTCCCCCGGATCGTTGACAATAAAAGGATAAAAATGGGGTAAGGCTCCTAGGGCGATTTCGGGATAACATTGATCAGATAACGCGAGACTTTTACCCGGTAGCCATTCTAAATTACCATGTTTTCCGATATGCGCGATCGCGTGGGTTTTAAAGTTATTTTTCAGCCAATAATAAAAGGCTAAATATTCATGGGTGGGTTCTAAATCCGGCGCGTGATAATTTAATGACGGATCGATATCATAACCCCGTGAGGGTTGAATCCCAATAAATATATTACCGAGTTGAATACCAGGAATCGGGAATAGGTAATGGGGAATAGGTACATTTTCTTGGAGAAAAATATCAGTCGTGTATCGTTTTTTCTCATCGGAGTAGTCTCCCCATCTTTTCCGAATTGACTCTTGCACTTTTTCCGGTAATGTGTTAAAATAGTCTTGATAGTCGTCGAGGGAAAGAGATTGATAAATTGGTCTCAATTGTTGTCCTTCGGGGTCATTTGTTACCCCTGAAGTTAACCATTTTATTAACTCATCTCCGTTTTCCGGTACGCGATCGAGATGATAACCAGTTTCTTTTAAAGCTTTAAGAATTTCGACACAACTTTGGGGCGTATCTAAACCGACTCCATTGGCAAGTCTGCCATTACGCGTAGGATAATTGGCTAATATTAACGCGATACGTCTTTCCTGAATCGGAGTTTGTCTTAAACGGATAAAATTCGCAGCTAAATCAGCAACAAAAGATACGCGATCGGGCAAAGGTTGATATCCCACAACATCCGTTTCTAAGGAATCATTCCAAGTTTGAACCTCTTTAAAAGAAACCGCCCGGGTAATAATTTTACCATCCACTTCCGGTAACGCGACATTCATCGCGACATCACGGGGAGAAAGTCCTTGAAAATCCCTTTGCCATTCTTCTAAAGTACCACCACTACAAATAACTTGTAAAATCGGAATATCTAAAGATTTGAGATAATTTTCTTCGATATCTTCACTTCTAAAACTAGCAATAGCAAAACTGGTAGTATTAATTAAAACTTCAATTCTATCCCCTTCAGAAGGAGAAAATAATTGTAATAACTCATTTTTGATATCCGGCTCACGCAAAGAAGAAACAAAAACCGGACGCGGAGATAAATTTCTCTCAACTAAAGCTTGACAAATTGCGTGAATTGGTGCTAAATTACCCGATAAATAATGCGCTCGATAAAACAAAATTCCTACAGGGGTTTTAACCCCTGTCTTATAGCTAAAGTCCTCTAAAGAGGACTGAAAAACGAAGTTATTGAAGTTTTCAGTCGGTTTTAACCGACTTAAGCTATTAGCCCGGAAATTTATTTCCGGGTGGGAGTTATTCTCACGAAAGTTATCAGTTTGAAAATTGATAGGAGGGAGAGACTTATGCCATTGATAAATACCAACGCGAGGAACACTTTGAGGAGAGAGAGGCTCATAATGAGTATGTAAACAACAATCCGCGACAAACTTTAAACCATTAACAAAATTATCAACACCCCCTTCCGTGAAATAACGCCATAATTGATTAACAACTGTCAAAGAGACATTAGAATAATGAATCAAATCAGGATCAGGTTTATCATCCCCAGGCATAATAATCAAACTAGCATTAGTTTTTTCTATAATTTCCTGTAATACTTCTAAACCATAGCCCCAATAAGCACGTCCCCCTAATAAACGCACAATAATAACCTCAGCTTTCGCTAAAATTTCCTCAGCATAAGTATCTATAGTTAACTGTTGTTGTAATTGTAAAATATTAACGACTCGTAGGGGAGGAAAATCAGGGGGAAGTTGAGAAAAAGCCGCGGCGATAGTTTGAATATCCGTATCAGCCGCGGAGAGAAAAATAATAGGAGCAGGAGTTTGTTGAATAAAAATAACTCCTTGGGTTTGAGGATTCCAACCTCCGGGGGTAGCCGCGATACGGTGCATAAATATTATCCTATTTGCGAAATTGTGTAAAATCTAAAATAGATGTTATCAACTAATGAATATAACCACAAAGGCACAGAGAGCACAGAGAGCACAGAGAAAAGAAAAGAGAGAGAAAGTCAACAGGAAAAATATGATTTTGACAGGTTTTTAGGGGCTGGTTTAGCGCTATCTTCTCTACATAGCCTTACTACTTGTGAACCCGCCCCTATCTACCGTCGATCGCGTTTCATCACTTCTCTTCATTTCTTCACCTCAAAGTAATGAAAAATGACCTCTTTGTGTCCTCTGTGCCTTTGTGGTTCATTTTATTTTCCCCCATTATAGCACAGATGCTTCAAAATGGGATAAATTCTCAAAAAGATAATAAGCCGTTTTGGATATGATATAATGGAATAAATCTCATTGGTAAAAAGCGATGACTTTACAGGAAGTTCTGAACTTAGCCAAACAGCTTTCACCCGTTGATAAAATTCGTTTAGTCCAGAAAATTGCCCCTGAAATAGAACAGGAGTTAATGGCTAATCAACGAACCCCCTGTCAATCATTATGGGGTTTATGTGCTCATTTAGGCACTGCACCTTCCGCCGCGGAAATTGATGCTGTACGTCAGGATGAATGGGCAAATTTCCCCAGGGAGGATATTTAGTGATTCGTGCTACTATTGATACTCATGCAATTATCTGGTATATTTTTGCTGATACTAGACTTTCCATAAATGCCAGAAATTTCATAGAACAAATTGCGGCGGATGGTGAGAAAATTGCTTTAGCTTCAATTACTCTCGCGGAGATTATCTATTTAACTGAAAAAGGACGACTTCCCGCCACTACATTTGAGTGTTTACTTCAAGCCTTAGACTCGAATACTTCCTTATTAGTGGAGATTCCTTTTAATAGGGAAATTGCCCAATCTCTACGTTTAGTAGAAAGGACCCAAGTACCCGATTTACCTGATCGTATTATTGCTGCTACTTCTTTACATCTGGGAGTACCATTAATTAGTCGAGATAGAAAGATTCAACTTTCAAGTATTAATACTATTTGGTAAAATAGCAAACATCAGAGTAATACGAGTGGGCTCCCTAGGCTCCCTAGGGATCTAAGCACTCCCCAGAGGAATACAAGAGCCATACTTTCCCCTTATCCTAAATAGGCTTTTTTGACTCTTTCATCATTCAATAATTCCGATGAGACTCCCGAAAAACTAATGATTCCTGCTTCTAAGACATAACCGCGATCGCTTATTTGTAAAGCGAGATTAGCATTTTGTTCGACTAATAAAATTGTCATCCCCGTCGAGCGCAAATTTTTAATAATGGTAAAAATCTCGCGCACGATCGCGGGAGCCAATCCCAAACTCGGTTCATCTAATAATAATAACTTGGGACGACTCATTAAAGCGCGCGCGATCGCGAGCATTTGTTGTTCCCCGCCACTAAGAGTACCCGCGAGTTGATTTCGACGTTCGGCCAATTTAGGAAATAAGGTAAATTGATACTCTAAATCTTCCTTAATTCCGATTAAATCAGAACGAATATAAGCCCCTAACTCTAAATTAGCTAACACCGTTTGACGAGCTAAAACCCGTCTGCCTTCGGGACTATGAGCTATGCCTAATTTTACCACTTCATAAGCTTGACGACTCGTAATATCTCGTCCATTATAAATAATTTTACCCTGACGGGGATTAACAATTTTAGAAATCGCTCTTAAAGTCGTACTTTTACCTGCTCCATTTGCTCCCACAAGGGTGACAACTTCCCCAGAATTGACATAAATATTAATATTTTGTAAGGCTTGAATACCGCCATAATTAACATGAAGTTCTTTAATTTCTAATAGTCGATTTTCCAGAATCGGTATTTCTTGATTGTGCATAATGGGGATTTGGGAATAGGGAATAGGGATGTGAAATCAATAGGAAATTAAGTTTCATCTCCTAAATAAGCTTCGATGACTGCGGGATTATTTCTTACCGTAAAAGGATCACCTAAAGCAATAAGTTCACCAAAATCTAAAACCGCGATCCGATCACAAAGTCCCATAACCAAAGGAACATGATGCTCAATTAATATTATGGTTAAATTAAACTGACGACGCACTTCCCGAATAAAATCACTTAATTGATGTTTTTCATTCAAATTCATACCCGCGGCAGGTTCATCTAATAATAACACCTGGGGTTCCAACGCCAAAGCCCTCGCGATTTCTAAACGACGCTGATCACCATAGGCTAGATTTTTCGCCTTTTCCTCAGCGCGATCGCGCAACCCCACTAACTCCAATAAATCTAAAGCCTTCTGTTGAGTTTTTCGTTCCATTTCCTGGGCTTTAGGTAATGCCAAAACCCCCTGAAAAAGGGACATAATAGGATTACCTAACTGACTATGAATATGACGGGCGATCGTCACATTTTCCCACGCGGATAAATCACCAAATAAACGAATATTTTGAAAAGTGCGCGCGATCCCCTTATTAGCAATTTGAAAAGGACGTAACTGCGAAATTTCAGCCCCTTCAAACATCAATTGGCCACTAGAAACAGGAATTAAACCCGTCATCAGATTAAATAAAGTCGTTTTGCCCGCACCATTAGGGCCAATTAAACCAAAAATTTCATCCTGATAAACAGAGAAAGAAACATCATTAACCGCGATCAATCCACCAAAACGGCGAGTTAATCCTTTAGCTTCTAAAATCAGATTAGAGGGAGAGACAGAAAGAGTTTCTGACATAATCAGAGAGCCATAATAAATATAGATATATTACCAAAACCAAAATTATTGTCCAACAATAAGATACAATTATAGCATATTGATTTACCAATTACCCATTCCCAATTACCCATTCCCAATTACCCATTACTAAATAAAAACTCCTCTGAAAAAACAGAGGAGTTAAGAGAAAAAAAGCATTTAACTGCAAAGACGGCGTTTAGCTCTTCTTCCAGCCATTTTCAGCTTGTTGGAGCACATAAGTAGCCACATTTTCAACTTGTGCATCGCTCAAACGCTTAAAAGCAGGCATGGCATTTTTACCATTCTTCACTTGCTTCGTGATCGCTTCCAGAGAATACATATTGAACTTCACCAGAGCATCTTTCTTGAGAGTTTTCTGAGCCATCACAACATTATTACCACCCGCGTGACAAGCAGCACAGTTCGCGCTAAAAACTTGCTTACCAGCAACAGCATCACCCGCGAAAGCAGGACGGCCAAAGGCAAAAGCGACAATGGCAATTGCTAAAAGAGCAATCGATAACAGTTTTTTCAATGGAGTTCTCCTCTTACTTGGACAAAGAAATAATATTTCCCAACTTATTTTACCTGTGAAGCGATCGTAATTATCTATTATTTAGGAGAAAAAGATAATTACTTATTGATCAATATCGTTAGTACCCCAAGCCGGAGCCTTTTGCGCTGCTCTCACAATAAAAGCCGCTAAATGCTCAATAGTTTCTTGAGGCATCCAACTTTCAGGGACGGTGCGACACCAATAAATAGGCTCGCTCCCATCGTAACTGAAAGGTTCTCGCATATAAGCCACAAGAGCATTAATATTATCACGCGGTGGCGTTGCACCCTGTAGAGATGCCAGGGATAAAGAGACAATCGGATTAGGTAAAGTTGTCCCACCCACATGACAATTAATACAATTTTGGGCAAACAGACGTTTTCCATCAGATAACTCTGCCGCCGAAAAAGCACGAGTCTTACCCTGACTGTCTACGGGGAGTTCCACCGAGTCAGTGACTTTCAAATAACGAATCACATAAGGATCAACATTAGCCGCGTGGACAGGTTGACCGAACATCACGAGACAGAGTCCCGTCACCAACAGCCCCAAGAGACTACGAACAAAAATACCATGACGGAACATGAGAATGTACAAGATGTAATGAATGATCAAAGTTTAATGGATTTTTAGACTTTAGATTTGGGATTGGCGCAGACAGCCTATTTCCCCGCCCATCTCCAATCTCAAATCCAAAATCTAAAACAAATTAACGGTTCGCTTTACCACCCGCCCATTGAGTCCCTAACACCTTGGGTTCAATCAGAATATAGCCTGCAATATTAAACAGGTCTTTATCTGAGAGATTTCTCATTTCTCCAAAGATATCCGCGCTCTTGGTACTGGGGTGTAATTCCGAAATGTCGTCTAATCCATCATAAGAGGTGGGATTTTTCATGTAATCCACCAGGGATTCAATATTGTCACGCGAGGGAGTTGCCAACGCCAGCGTTTCGGGGCTTAAATTCACGTTGGGGTCGGTTTTGGTCATCCCGCGAGCATGACATTGAGAACAGGTGTCAATAAAGATGCGTTGGCCTTCCTTCAATTGTTTGAGGCTAATTACTACTTGTTCACCTTTGTCATTGAGAGGTACAGTCCGAACCTTTTCTGACAATTCGACAGCCCACGCACTGCCGATAAACATTTGAAATGTCAAGAATACAGTTGCCAGAGCAATGAAATATCTTTTAAGCATGGTTCTCCTTAAAAATCAGGTTAGTTATTCAGGGCACGCGTACGAGCGGCTCCACCAAGAACCTCTCGGCTGGGACACTCCACCCCTGGGATTGCTGTCCACCTCAGCATCACTACCGTTTCGGTACAGCCATCCGATTTTCTCATATTTGTTGTTTCTCCAGACCTACATTCTTGTCTCTCCCCATCCCAAATTTCTTTTTTTTGTCAGCATCGTAAATAATCTCAATGTTTCTTAATCTTTCTTAATATCGAATGGTAATCGGTAATTGGTAATCGGTAA
>JBEDKD010000285.1:0-3708 GCA_041172365.1 Cyanobacteriota bacterium
GACAAAATCAGGGGATATTATGATGACGAGAAATTTTATTGCCAAAATTCTCTTTTTATAATTACATCAGATTCCATAGATTTAAAGTATTTATTGGCTCTGTTAAACTCCCAATTAATCAATTTTTACTATGGAATAAAGAACCCTCAAAAGGGTAAAGTATTCGCAGAAATTAAACCTAGTGTCATTAAAGAAATTCCTATTATTATAGATATCAACCCAAGGGATTTAAAATATATTAAGTTGCTGGTTGAGCAAATACTCACGGCAAAAAAATCAGACACCAAAGCAGACACGATCGCCTTAGAGAAAGAAATTGACAAAATGGTTTATCAACTGTACGAGTTAACGGAGGAGGAGATTAAAATTGTGGAGGGAGAGACATCTTAACCAGAGAAGTCTCACACCCTTTGCGGGGGATTTTGGTATGGGAGCATCCCGAATTTGCAAATATATCGGTAGGTAGGGGCGAAGCATTCCGGCAGATAAGTTATTGGTTAAAAGTAAGGATTTACTACCGGAATGCTTCGCCCCTACAAAATCGGGATGCTCCCTTTTGGTATTGCCGATCGCGGGTAGAATATCGCTCCACTCAAACAACTTTCACTCGACTAACCAGACGCGATCAGTTACAGGGGTGACTATTCCTTTACTATAATCACTGACACCAAGATCCCCAATGAATTGTTAAAAATCTTAAAAGAAAAGGCTCATACAGAGGTTTTTTGGACATCGCGAGACGGATATTTGACACAGAAGCCAAAGTCCTGTATAAATTGGAAAAACGAGAAGAGCACATCTCTACCGTTTCTACTCACGTTGAGAAAAATCGGCAGTTTTCTTGTGTCCAAAACTTGTTAACCCAAATTAATTAGAGAGGAATATTATGTCAGAATCAAAAGATGTTGGAGTCAGTTTTACAGCAAAAGTGATGGCTGCTGCTCGTGCTGTTGAAAGCAAAAGGGCTAATCCTTTATTTATCGATCCCTTGGCGGAACATTTAGCAGGAGCAGAAGCCATTGAGAAGGCAATTCCCATCTTAGAAGAATATGAAAAAAACGGGAGGCCATTTTCATCAGTGAGGACGCGCTTTTTTGATGATTTTTTGGTAAAATATTCTCATAACATTCGGCAAATAGTTCTTTTAGGTTCCGGCATGGATACGAGAGCTTTTCGTCTGAATTGGCAACCAGAAACCCATTTTTATGAAATTGATCAAGCCGATGTAATGAACTATAAAGAATCAGTTTTAAACGACTTTAATCCTAACTGTTATCGTCACTCTATTTTCACAGATTTAAGGGAAGAATTTTGGCCAGAGTTACTGCTGAAAAAAGGCTATCAACCTTCTGAGCCGTCCCTATGGTTGTTAGAAGGATTTCTCTATTATCTTAAGGAAACGGAAGTCCACAATTTACTCACAAATATCAATAACTTATCTGTACCTGGAAGTGGGTTAGGGGCTGATGTAATCAACACAGTGGTTTTAAACGGATCTGATCAATGGGCTAAATATTGGCATTCAAGCTGCGATAACCCGGAATCTTTCTTTGCTGGTTATGGTTGGAAAGCATCCGCAATTCAACCAGGGGATGAAGGTGCTTCTTTTGGCAGATATACTTATCAATTTCCTGATCGTAGTCTTCTCGATGTGCCACATCTGTTTTTTGTCACAGCTAGTAAGGGAGATTGATATATTTCTCCATCAGAAATCCATTTTTTCACCTGTTGACGTTTCCTCATGCCCATCACAGGGATGATTTACCTAATTTATCCGCGATCGCGTTACAATCATAATAAGTTTTATCCACTGGCTCTATGACTTATTTCTTAACCGCGGCATTCTATAAATTCGTTGAGCTTTCAGATTTTGCCCAACTGAGAGCACCCCTACTCGACTGTTGCAACGAAAACAACGTCAAAGGCACTATTTTACTCGCCCAAGAAGGAATCAATGGCACGATCGCGGGTTCACCCGAAGGCATCTATGCAGTGCTCGCATTCTTGCGTCGTGACTCACGTTTGGCTGATTTGACTCACAAAGAATCATCCTCAGAAAAACCACCCTTTTACCGCATGAAAGTACGCTTAAAACGCGAAATCGTGACGATGGGTGTACCCGACATTAATCCAACTCTGATGGCAGGCAAATATGTGAAACCGGATGAGTGGAATAAACTCCTTGACGATCCCGATGTAGTCGTCGTTGATGTGCGTAACGATTACGAAGTATCCATCGGCACTTTTAAAGGCGCGATTAATCCAAAAACAAAAAGTTTCTCGGAATTACCGGAATGGGTACGACAGGAAACAGCCCTACGCAATAAACCCAAAGTCGCGATGTTTTGCACAGGAGGTATTCGCTGCGAGAAATCTACGGCTTTTTTGCGAAGTGAAGGTTTTGAGGACGTCTATCACCTCGAAGGTGGAATTTTGAAATATTTGGAAACAGTTCCAGAAGCGGAAAGTCGTTGGGAAGGCGAATGTTTTGTCTTTGATGAGCGAGTTTCTGTGAGTCATGGTTTAAAGCAGGGTGAATATGAACTTTGTCGCGCTTGTCGTCACCCCATTAGTGAGGAAGAAAAGGCTTCAGAATTATTTGTACTCGGCGTAAGTTGTCCTCATTGCCATGACTCGATCACTGAATCTCAAAAAAGCAGATTTTCGGAGCGGCAACGTCAAATTGAATTGGCAAATCGTCGCCATCAAGTACATATTGGAGCCAGTTACAATGTTAAAGAAAAAGGAGATGATGGAATTAATTAAGAATATGTCAGCATACCCAATTTTGTATTCCTTTCGTCGCTGCCCCTTCGCGATGCGATCGCGTTTGGCATTAATTGTAAGTGCTCGCGTCTGTGAGTTACGGGAAGTAGTCTTGCGTGATAAACCCAAGGAAATGTTAGAAGTATCTCCCAAAGGTACAGTACCCGTATTGATTGATATTGATGGGCGTGTCATAGATGAAAGTATGGATATTATGTTGTGGGCATTGGCAAAAAATGACCCGGAAAAATGGTTAATACCAGAGCAAGATTCTCTCGGAGAAATGCGGGCAATGATCGCGGAATTTGATCGGGGTTTTAAATATCATCTTGATCGTTATAAATATCCCGATCGTTACCCAGGAATTGATGCCGAAAAACATCGAAATGAAGGCGTTTTATATTTAGAAAAACTTAATGCTAAATTAACCACTACAAGATACTTATTTGGCAATCGTTTCGCCTTAGCCGATAGCGCGATCGCGCCCTTTGTGCGTCAATTCGCCCATACCGATAAAGATTGGTTTCAGGCACAATCATGGCAGCCCTTACAGAGGTGGTTATCAGAGTTTATCGACTCGGAAATTTACACGCGTGCCATGCAGAAATACCCCAAATGGGAATCGGGAAATACCGCCGTTTTCTTTCCCCAATAAGACGCGATCGGGCTAATTGTAAATTGGTAGTGGGAGCGTCTCGCTCCCTAGGGATCTAATAGCCATTTTTGTAGGTTGGGTTGAGCGCAGCGAAACCCAACGCATTTCTTGGGTTTTGCGCCTCAACCTAACAACCATAAAAATCGTTTTTTAGGTTTGGCGAAGGTATAGCACCCGCCAAGATGGTTAGGACAAAAAACGCCATCCCATCCTATGAGCTCTGTAGGGGCGGGTTCACCCACCTCTGTGCCACCAAACAGACAGGCCTCCAAACCCGCCCCATCCCC
>JBEDKD010000286.1:0-2745 GCA_041172365.1 Cyanobacteriota bacterium
ATCCTCCCCATCCTCTCTTCCCCCTCTTCCTTCCTCCTTAATTACTTCTTCCTTCTTCTTGCGTCCACGGGGGGGGTGTGGTATGATACCCCTCATACCGACTGAAACATCTATCAAGCAATAGAACTGATCCGGAATTGCCCTCAAACCCACGAAAAGAGTAAATGACCTACTTCATGGTCTAATAGGTATGCCACCAAAAGCTCATATACAACCCCATCTGTCCTTAGAGGACTTAAAAAGCCGGTACCGACAGGCCCAAGACACGACAGAGGCCCGTCGCTGGCATCTGTTGATGTTAGTCGCCGGAGATTGGACAATTAAACAAGCCGCTCAAGTCGTTGGTCTGAACTACGATTACGCGAAAGAAATTGTCCATCGTTATAACGATGAAGGCCCAGTTTCGGTGAGAAACCGTAACAGCGATCGGCAACCGCCGCCAGCTAAGGCACTTCTGACGATCGCGCAACAAGAAGAACTACGGCAGGCCTTACAAGACCCACCCCCGGATGGTGGACAATGGTCTGGCCCAAAAGTGGCTCGTTGGATCGCGGAAAAAACAGGAAACGACCATATCTGGCCTCAACGAGGTTGGGACTATCTCAAACGATTGGGGATAAAATGGCGTCAACGTCGCAAAAAAACGGGAGTCACAGCCCGAAGTTAACTGATTGGTTAGCAAATGTTCACAAAAAAACTAGAGAGTTGTCGTAGCCAGCAATGGTAAGATCCTTAGAGATTGATATTGAATCATCCTTGATTCTTTCCACTTTCCTAAATTGGTCTATCAACAACTCTCTGGTATTTTTTCTGCCCGATTAAAATATCTTGAAGCCGGAAAAATCACGAAACCCAGACATTTTTCCCATAGTTAAATTCCCATAGAGTAGGCAAGCCCTTTGAGCGTGTTGCCAAAGTGCATGGGATTGATCTATAATTATGAATAATTATATCAAAAGCTTGACTAAAGCCACCGTCAAGTCTGAAACTACAACAAAGAGCCGTTGACAAAGGGAGGATAAACAATGCCAGGAATCAATACGGCCTGGGACGAAGCCATCAACGACAGCGATGGTCGTTATCTTACGGATGCTGAACTTCAGAAGTTTCATCAGTATGTGCAAACCTTCACGGTCCGGGCAAAAACCTATGAAATTCTCCGTGATAAATCAGACCCTCTGATTAAACACGCGTTAAAAAAATTCATGTTAGCTCATCCCGATGTCATGGAAAAACACGCGCAACGATGTCTCTATGACATGAGAATGGCTGTCTGTATCATGGCACTGGCTATTTTGCGTGATGATTTAAAATTCTACAGAGAATGTCTGTTTTTATGGCAGGCTAATATACTCGCGGCCTATCAAAGAAATACCTCTTGTCATAAAGCTTATATCTGTCTTCAGGAAGTGATCAAAGAGCATCTCCCCCCCGCGTGTAATCAGTTAATTAAGCCTTATATTGATGTCATTCTACAATCTTTAGATACCCATCCTAAACTGATGGCAACTGTAGAACGTGGTGGCCGGTTTTAGCCGTTAAATAAAACTTGATCAAGTTCTAACTAATACCGCTCAATACCATCAAAAATTTAATCAATTTGCTGAGTTTAATCCCGTGGCTTATTGATTATTTTCGCACAAGATTTTCCGCGTAATTTGTGATCCCAATTTGTGAGCAAAGGAAGAGAGTTATGTTGAACGAACCTATTAGCACTAGCCACAATGCCTCTCCAGAAGAAAGAGAGCAGATGATTAGACATATTTATCAACAAGTTTTAGAACGTCAACCCTATCAAGCGGAACGTCGTCAATTAGCGGAATTAGAAAAGGGTTTTATTAATGGGAAATTGGGCATTCGACACTTTATCAAAACTTTAGGTGTTTCTCGGCTTTATTTAGAGAAATTCTATGAAAAAAGTTCTAACGTGAAATTCATTGAGAACGCGTTTAAGCATTTTTTAGGACGCTCCCCCCATAATGAAGAGGAAATTCGCATCTTTGATAATATTATTATCCGTCAGGGGGTAGGCGCGATGATTTCTACGATTGTAGATTCCGAGGAGTATCGTAAAGCTTTTGGGGTTTTTACTGTCCCCTATTGGCGTGGTAATAAGAGTTATGAGTCACCTAGTGATTATATGGAAAATCGCTTATTAGAAGAGGAACACGCGGGGCAACGGGGTTGGGCGGTTCCGACTCTCTATTGGCATGAACTCCATTTAAACTGTTACGCGGGTGAATGTCATCCTCCGACAGAGCCTTCCCATCGTGTTCGCTCTTAGAAAGCGCTGGTTAATTTGACATCGGCCTAAAATAATGTCTTTGGCAGACAGGATGCCTGCCCGACAAGAGCACGATCGCGCAAACCCCCAACCCCTTTTTGACAGACGTTACCCTTTTCTGTTAATTATTTGGATGGGTATGAAAGAATCGCGGTAAATCCAGTCTTTCTTTCCTCTCCTGTTCCAAAATGGGGTTGTAATGGGTATGACAATGAAACAGGTTTATCTATTTCGGTTATGGGTGCTCGCCTTCGGGGCCCTGCTACGCACGATCGCGCTTACCAATATGTTAACGCTGAGTCTAGGAGTATTTTTCTGGCAAATTCGACCGAGTTTTGCCAGTAATACATCCCCCTTGGCGGGGCAATCCCTAGAAGAATTACAGGAAACGCGATCGCGGTTAATTACCCAATTAGAAACCCCCCCCGCCCCCAGCCCCAAAGCCAGTTTTTTCGGCTATT
>JBEDKD010000287.1:0-13247 GCA_041172365.1 Cyanobacteriota bacterium
TTCCCCATTCCCTCCAATGTCCCATCGCCCTATTTATCTGGATAATCATGCCACCACGCGCCTAGATGAACGGGTATTAACCGCGATGATTCCCTATTTTACCGAGTATTTTGGTAATCCAGCTAGTATTACTCATCAATATGGTTGGGAGGCGGAAGCCGCAGTAAAACAAGCTCGTCACACTCTCGCCAATGCTATTAACTCCTCTCCAGAAGAAATTGTTTTTACCAGTGGCTCCACGGAAGCTAATAATTTAGCTATTAAGGGAATCGCGGAGGCTTATTTTAGTAAAGGTCGTCATATTATTACGGTTAAGACAGAGCATAACGCGGTTCTTGATCCTTGTCATTATTTGGCAAAATTAGGTTTTGATGTCACTTTTCTTCCCGTACAGTCCGATGGTTTGCTGGATTTAACGGTTTTGGAGAAGGCTTTTCGTCCTGATACTATTTTAGTCTCGGTGATGACCGCGAATAATGAAATTGGGGTGATTCAACCGATCTCCGATATTGGCGCGATGTGTCACGATCGCGGTGTTTTTTTCCATACGGATGCCGCCCAAGCTATCGGCAAAATTCCCTTAGATGTCCAAGGGATGAATATTGATTTAATGTCTTTAACGGCTCATAAAGTCTATGGACCAAAAGGGATCGGCGCTTTATATCTCCGTCGTCGTAATCCTAGAGTGCAATTAGCCCCCCAAATGCACGGCGGCGGCCATGAAAGAGGTGCGCGATCGGGAACTCTCTATACTCCCCAAATTGTCGGATTTGCCAAAGCCTTAGAATTGGCATTAAATGAAATGCCATCGGAAACCCAACGCGTAACCCAATTGCGTCAGCGTTTATGGGAAAAACTCTTACCCACGGGCAACATTTTTCTCAATGGTCATCCTACATCGCGATTACCTGGTAATCTTAATATTAGTGTTGATGGGGTAGATGGTCAAGCTTTATTACTGGGATTACAATCTGTGATGGCGGTTTCATCGGGTTCGGCTTGTACCGCGGCGAAAATCGCGCCCTCCCATGTCTTAGAGGCTTTGGGGCTTTCCCAGAAGTTAGCTTACGCGTCTATTCGTTTTGGTATTGGGCGTTTTAATACCCTCGAAGAAATTGATATTGTCGCCCAACACGCGATCGTTACCATTCAATCTCTACGCAAAATCGCGAATAGGTAAAAGGAAGAGGGAAGAAGGAAGAAGGAAGAAGGAAGAAGGAAGAAGGAAGACGGAAGACGGAAGACGGAAGACGGAAGACGGAATAGGGAAGACGGAAGAAGGAAGACGGAAGAAGGAATAGGGAAGACGGAAGAAGAAATAGGGAAGACGGAAGAAGAAATAGGGAAGACGGAAGACGGAAGACGGAAGAAGGTGGTACGTTATAGGTCTTCGATGTTAGGTTAAAAACGGAAAAAACCTCAAACCCTAAACCTAAACTTAAATCTTACACATCACACATTACAGATTACATTACACATTACAGATTACATTACAGATTACATTACACATTACATTACACATTACACCTAAGAACTATAAACAGGCGATCGCGCCTGCAAAACATGGTGATAAACAAACTCAGTCTCCTGAGCCAATTTAGGCCAAGTAAAACGTTTTTCTAAATCAGCATAAGCATTCTGAACTAATGTTTGGGCAAAAGTAGGATCTCGTAATAATTGTAAAATCCCCCAAGCTAAAGAGTCAGGATTATTTGTCAAAGTAACAATACCAGTTTTACCATGTTGAACCACTTCCGGTAAACCACCCGTATCAGAAACAACCACCGGCACCCTAGAAGCAAAACTTTCTAACGCAACAATACCAAACGGTTCATATAAACTCGGAAAAACCGCACAGTCAGCCACCGTTTGGAATTTATCTAAATCCTCCTCACACATAAAACCAGTAAAATAACAATGATTCCAAATCCCTAAATTCCAAGCCTGTTGTCTTAAAGCATCAGTATTGCCACTACCAATAATAACAATTTTAGCCTTTCCTTCCATTTCCCATAAGACTTTAGGAGCCGCATTTAATAGCACAGAAATACCCTTCTCATAAGTAATTCTCCCAACATAATAAACGATTTTATCATCGTCATTCGCGTACTTTCTACGAAAATCAACCGAGTCAAAATCTTCACGGCGTGGTTTCTTTTCCGGGCGAATACCATTATAAATAACTTCCATTTTTTCCCAAGGCGTTGATAACACTCTTTCCACTTCCCGTCGCATATAATCCGTACAAACAATCACACGCGAGGAGTGATAAACTAAATCAGTTTCCTTGCGATTAATATAATAATTATCTTGACTATGTAAACCATTATACCGTCCATATTCCGTGGCATGAATCGTCGCAACTAAGGGAATATTAAAATGGTATTTCAGCGCGATCGCGGCATCTCCTACTAACCAATCATGGGCATGAATAAGATCAAAATCACCTTCTTCTAAAATTAATTTACCCCCATGTAAACCCATACTATCATTCATCATACCAACCCAGTGAAAAAAGTTATGGGCGTGTCCCACCGGAACACGGTGGACATAAATGCCCTCCACTTCTTCATAGAGAGGAGCCTGACCAAACTCCACCGTAATTAGGTGAATTGTATGGCCTAATTTCACTAATTCAGGATATAATTCAGCAACATGACGAGCAATCCCGCCAACGATACGCGGTGGAAATTCCCAAGCCAATACCAAAATTTTCATCAGAGCTAACCCCCCTATTTAATATAATATTTTACGTTTTATCTCCGCGAGACTAGAACTTTCTCAGAGCATAGCAAATACGTCACAGAAATTCTCTCATCCCATCCTTGTTTTATAATAAATGAACTACCGCGCCTCATAGATTCTTCCGTGTCCACCTATTGTACAGGATCTCTTTCCCGCCTCCATTATCCTTCATATTTTTATCCGTTTTTAATTTCCTATAGCCAGTTAAGGAAAGAATTCGGGAGGAAAAAACTTAAGAAAATATAAAAAATCGGAAAAAGAGATTAAATTATAGTTAGCAGTGAAGTAATAATCCGGGGCTATGTTTAATTATTCTGATCCCAAGGAGGGCTTCCCCAGTAGAAATTCCCAGCACAGACTTGACAGTATGCAGGTTTCTTCCGAAAAACCAACCCCTGCGCCAGAACTGTTACAGCTTTTGCTGTTTGTCGATCAACGCTCATCCTCCAATGAACAGATTAGACTCCTGCGTAAGTCACTGCAAGAGTTAAAGTGTGAGTATCCATTTGATCTACAAGTGGTAGATGTCAGTGAACAGCCTTATCTCGCAGAACATTTTAAACTGGTCGCGATACCTACGTTGATCAAAATCCACCCAGAGCCTCAACAAAGCCTGACGGGAAGTAATTTGATCGCGCAACTGAAACATTCGTGGCCCCGTTGGTTACGCTCTGTGGAAGAATACTGGCTATCCCATCCTTCGGAGTTGACTTCTGTTGACACTAACTTCCAAGAGATTCCTTCCATTGCTTCTGTCTCGGAAATTATCCAACTTTCCGATGAAGTCTTGCGCCTCAAGCAGGAAAAGGAACAAATGCAGGAACAATTACAGTTTAAAGATCGCATTATTGGGATGTTGGCTCACGACTTACGGAACCCTCTTACCGCGGCTTCTTTAGCTTTACAAACTTTAGAAGTGACTCAAAAGGCTAAAGACACTGCTGATCCTCCTTCTTTGCTCCTTCACCTGACTACTCCTTTAATCACACAAGCTCGTCAACAACTCCATACCATTGAAGGCATGATCGCGGATTTGTTAGAGGCCAGTCGTGGTGAAAAGTCTCAATTAAATATTCAACCCCAAAAACTTGACATAGGCTGTTTATGTCAAGAAATTGTCTATGAGTTTGAACCCCGATTTCATCATAAAAAACTTCATATAAAAACTGATATTCCCCATGATTTACCCACGGTTTATGGTGATCCACAAAGAATCCGTCAAGTGATGATTAATTTGTTTGATAATGCTTATAAATATACTCCTCTTGGGGGTAAAATTAAGCTTTCTATTATTCATCGTACTACCCAGAAGGTTCAGGTTACTCTTTCTGATACTGGCCTTGGTATTCCAGAGGAAGATAAGGAACGTATTTTTGAGGATCATTTCCGTTTGGAGCGCGATCGCGCTGAAGATGGTTATGGCATTGGATTGGCACTTTGTCAGCGTATTATCCGTGCCCATTATGGTCACATTTGGGTCGATTCTCTCGGCGATAAAGGTAGTTCTTTCCATTTTACTCTCCCTGTTTATCGCCATAATTAAAATATCTTTGAGAGGCAAAAAAGAATTACCCTTTTTTTTGCGCTTTCATCCATCTGTGGAGGGTTTCACGGTTTCCCACAAGATGCTCTTTTTGCATGAAAATCTCATTTTTTATAAAAAAATACAAAAAACGCGCCTTTTTTTTCAACCCCCTTGACAAATCCTTGATATTGATGGATGATATATAAGATAATGGGATGGTTGCGATTTTTTTATTTTTGCCACCATCCAATTATACTAAAAATACTTATCTAATTTCCCTTCATCATACCACACCTCGGTTTCCTTGCGCGATCGCGTCAATGTAAAATTTTGTAACAAACATGACGGCATAAAAAAAATCCTCTATTTTGACATCTGAACCTCTGCGTTTATCTGCGGTTTCAAAAAAAGAGGATATGAGGAGAAGCAATTTTGTTACAAATCTTTACAAAAAAAACGTGCTTTTTTTTTCAACCCCCTTGACAAATTCTTGATATTGACGGATGATATATAAGATAATGGGATGGTGGCATTTTTTTTTATTTTTGCCACCATCCCATTATACTAAAAATATAATCATTTCAACTAAGACTGAAAAATTAAAAACCCGTCACAGTAAGAATTTTATAGACTTAAAGCGTCTCATTTTTATTTGAAATGATTATCAACTTCTGTACCAGGTTGAGCCATAAACTAAAAGTCAAAAAAATATCGACAAGGAGGATTGTCCCAAGTTCACCACTTTCAACACTTCTGGATTGCTATATAGCATTTTCATTTATTAATTAGAAATTCCAAAATTATGACTCGTAATCCCAACTTGGATATATTAACCGTAAAAACTTCCATTTCACAAAAAAATGAAGATCGACAATTAGACTTAAACAAAGAGCTAATCGGAGAGCGTCCTGAATGGTGGTGGACGGGTAAGCCGCCTAAATATGGTATTTGTCCAGGAGTTCACCTCAATGGTAAAATTTCTTCTCTACCAATCTTAAATTTGGAAAAATGCAGTCGTCAAGATATTTTCGATTATTTCGACAATACCTGGACTTTAACAGAAGTTTTATTTTCTGCACTTCAAGGAGTACCTATTTTTTATCAATCACCTTATCATCAACTTCGACATCCTTTAATTTTTTATTATTGTCATCCTGCCGTATTTTACATTAATAAGCTTTTATTAGCTGGAATTTTAACAGACCCTATTAATCCCTATTTTGAACAATTATTTGAAACGGGAGTCGATGAAATGTCATGGGATGACCTTTCCAAAAATGAAATGGAATGGCCATCAATTATTAAAGTCCATCAATATAGAAAACAAGTCTATGAAACTATTAAAAATATTATCGAAACTTCTTCTGAAATTGACAAATTACCCATTACTCCTGAACATCCAATGTGGACATTATTTATGGGTTTTGAACATGAACGAATTCACTTAGAAACTTCGTCAGTTTTGATCCGAGAATTTCCTCTATCGGTTATTTCCAGACCCAAAAATTGGCCGGAAAATTATCCCATAGATGAGACAAAATCAAATTTATTAACTCAAATTAGCGAAGATTATATTGCCAATAAGATGATCCAAATTTCTGGGCAAGAGGTTTCCATTGGTAAACCATACTCACATCCCACATACGGTTGGGATAACGAATATGGTTTACGCACAACAATGGTAGAGGAGTTTAGTGCTAGTCAATTTCTGGTTAGTAATGGAGAATTTTATCAATTTGTAAAAGATGGTGGCTATAATCAAAAGCAATATTGGACTGAGTCTGGTTGGAAATGGCGGATATTCCGCAATGTTAAATGGCCAACTTTTTGGGTTGCTAGTGGGGCTGCTGGTTCTCATCAATATCAACTCCGTACCTGTTTTGAATTAATCAATATGCCTTGGTCTTGGCCTGTAATCGTGAATTATCACGAAGCTAAAGCTTATTGTGCTTGGTTAACAGAAAAAGAACATACAGAAATTCCCTATCGTGTCATCACTGAATCTGAACACCACCTACTACGAGACAAACATTCATCAGATCCATCAGATCAATATAAAATTAATTTTTCCAATAAAGATCAACAAGAGAATAAACTTTCTCAGAATATTAATTTAGCTTATGGTTCTGAAAGCACTGTCAATGCTCTACTTCCTACAGACTCTGGATTTTATGATGTTTTTGGTAATATTTGGGAATGGTGTGAAGATGATTTTAATCCTTTACCTGGATTTAAAATTCATCCTATATATGATGATTTTAGTACACCCTGTTTTGATGGCGAACATAAGATGATTATGGGAGGATCATTCATTAGTACAGGAGATGAATCCAGTATTTTTGCCAGATTTCATTTTCGGCCTCATTTCTTTCAGCACGCAGGCTTTCGACTAGCACGTTCTGAAAAAGCAACAACTTCCAATGCTGTCTATTTATCTTCAAATAATCATCATAATGTGTATGAAAATCAAATGATATTAAATGAATATCTACTTTTGCATTATGGCTCAACAGAAGATACCATGCCCTATGCTTTTGGTCCTAAAGATGCTACCAATTTTCCTTCACGCTGCGCTCAATTACTCACAGAATGGACTAAAAAACTAGAAATAATACCAAACCGGGCTTTAGATTTAGGTTGTGCTGTTGGAAAAGCTAGTTTTGAACTAGCAAAAACTTTTAAAGAAGTAATTGGGTTGGATTTAAGTGCTAATTTTATTGCAGCAGCAAATACATTAAAGCAGGATGGAAATTTAACTTACTTCTGTAAAGATGAAGGAGATTTAGGGCATCAAATTATTGCAACTTTAGATCCCAAAATAGAAAGAGATAGAGTGACTTTTCAAAGGGCCGATGCTTGTGCTATACCTCCCTATTTAGTTGGGTTCGATGCTGTGTTAGTTTCTAACTTATTGTGTCGTTTACCTAGTCCAAAAGCTTGTTTAAGTAGGATGGGCGGTGCAAGAGGTCTAGTTAAATTAGGAGGAATTTTAGTAGTTATTTCTCCCTATACCTGGCTGGAAGATTTCACCCCTAAAGATGTCTGGTTAGGGGGATATAAAAAAGATGGAATTGCTCATTTTTCTGCCGATGAAATTCAGGATTTTCTTAAAGATGATTTTGCATTGCTTCATCAAGAAGATATACCTTTAATCATTCGTGAGCATCGTCGTAAGTATCAATATATTGTCTCTCATGCTATGATTTGGCAAAGGATATAGAAACTGGTTACTATCACGAAATTTTCGGTATCTAAAATCCACTGTTTTGACTTCTGGCTTAAGCAAAGTCATAAAAATGGCAGTTGGAAAATCTCGAAAACTTCATGATAATATATCAATATTGCATTGGCTATTTGAGGATAATGGCTATAAGTATTACTGATCAAATAATTAAGATGTGTGACCCTTAGAGTGCGAAATGAGGGATTAAATAAAAGAGTGGAATTAACATTATGGTGACTTGTAAAAATTGGGATGTAAGTAGCAGTTGGGTTACTTGGAATGATTATATTACTTGTATCGTTAATTTCTTAATTAACGAATTAAGTCTTGATTCTCATAGCCATATTTTGGATATTGGTTGTGGAAGAGCAAATATTATAGCTGCGTTAGCTAAACAGCTATATGTTAAACACCCGATCGAAGGAATTGACATATCTGATACTATTATGGAAGCTCCAAATTGTGATGGAATCAAGCTCTTCCAAAAAGATGCAATATCCTATTTGGAAACAAAAGCAGATAATATCTATGATTGTATTATACTAAAATCAGTCTTGCATTTAATTCCAGATATTTCACGGATAACATTATTTGAGCAAATATACCGATGTCTGCGTCCAGGAAAACGAGCTATTATTTTGACGATGCCAGCAGAACCTGTAATACCTCTTTTTGAAAGAGCTAAGGCAACCTTTCGGGCTGAATCTCTAACAATAGAATATATTCAAGACTTAGCAAATAAATGTTCTTTCCAAACAGAGGAAACTAATTTTTTTTATAATGTTTTGATGACAAAAGATGATTATTTTAATCTTCTAAAGATACGGTTTATATCTAATTTGCGGATGTTTTCTGATCAAGAAATTGCAGATGGTATTCTCGAACTTGATGAGTTATACCAAGGTAATTGCTTAGAGTTTCGAGATCATATCCATATCATTAAATTGCTTAAGTGGTAGTGCCCAAAATGTAGTGATGAGCAAATTTTTTCGTGTTCAAATTTACTTTTTATGGTTCTACCGAACCCCAAAGGGGTCGGCGTAGCCTCACTTGCGATGCTTAGTAACCAGTCGAAACAGCCAAAAGCCAGATTGGGCAAAGGTTTGATTGTCTGATAGTTCCATTTTTATAAACTTTTCGGAAAACTCTTGCTCTATAAGCTTTTTGGCGATTTCTTACATACTAAGTTCGGTAGAACCCTTTTTATTACTTAATTATGAGTCAATGCGGTTCAGTTAAGGAGAAAATCGTGGTGAATTACGAATTACGAATTACGAATTACGAATTACGAATTATAGTCATTTAAAATAGGTATGAGAATATGAAAAAATGAGGTAAAATGAAAAAAAATCGTTAACCCGTTAGGAAAATGTCTGGCATAGATTTGAGCAAAAGAGTAGTCAACTATGTAGAAAATGGCCGTCGTATCGCCCAAGCCGCTGTCGAGTTTAAGGTTGTTGGGCAACGATATATCGGTGGCTCGGTCGGTCAGACCTTCAGGCAACAAAGGTAAAAAGACGTAAGAGAAAACTGGATGGGAAGGCCTTGGAAAAGGATGTTAAAGAGAATCCAGATGCCAGATTAATCGACAGAGCCAAGAAGTTTGGGGTAAGACCAAGGGCCATATCTTATGCTCTTAAAGAAATGAAAATTACCCGAAAAAAAAGAACGACCTTACCAGGAGAGAAACCGAGAAGAAAGAATCAAAGGCTCTACCGAACCCCGTTGCCGTCGCGTGCGCGTAGCGCTTAGGGGTCGTGTAGCCTCACTAGAATTGGTTGGTCTACAGTCGAAACAGCCAAAAGCCAGATTTAGCAAAGGTTTGATTTTTTGATAGTTTGATTTTGATAAACTTTTCGGCAAACTCTTACTGCATAAGCTTTTTGGCGATTTCTTACATACTAAGTTCGGTAGAACCCAATGAAATACTACAGAAAACTCAGAGAATTGATTAAAGTATGGGGAAGTAAAAGTCTGGTGTTTATTGATGAGTCAGGATTTGAAGAGTTTCAAGATTGTGCTTATGGATGGTCAAAAAAAGGAAAAAAAATCTGGGGTGAAAAGTCCGGCAAACGGCGAAAAAGAGAAAATCTAGTAGCCGGAAGAAGGAAAGGAAAAAAGGACTTAATTGCCCCAATGGTTTTTATGGCAAGCCTGAATGCAGAACGCTTTGAAGGGTGGTTATCTTTATATTTATTACCCTCTCTGACCCAGCCATCTATCTATATTAATCATGGATAATGCACCAATTCATCGAAAAACAGCCATTCGAGAACTGGTAGAGGAAACGGGTCATCTATTTTTCTCCCGAATTATTCTCCCGACCTGAACGATATTGAACAGGATTTTAGTGCCTTAAAACAGGCCAGAATGTATGCTCCTCCCTTCGACAAGCTCTGGGTTCCACCTGGCACATCTTTAGATGAAATCATCTGTGCCTACTGCGTTCAATAGTGTCTCTTTTTTATTTGAAATGACTATAACTAATAGACATTGTTACTATGCCATCTCCAACTGGGATTTTCTAGCCAACCCAGAGCGTAGCCTCCGGGAAGCGTAAGCACCAGGAAAGAATGCTTAAGAAACTTACACCGCGGAGTTTTGCTAGGTTTACCTAGATTTTTCAAAGCGGTAAAAGGAAAAAATCTTTACAATATTCCCCTCCGTCATCCATCTGCGTTTAGGAGCTTACCCTACGGGAAGGCTTCGCCTATATCTGCGGTTTCACAAAAGAAGATTTTAGCTGTCGTTGCCGCGATCCTTAACTTTGTGACAAATCTTGATCGCGTCAATAATTTTTTCATTAGCCTTGGGAAAAGGGAATTGTTCAATTTCGTCTAATGTCACCCAACGCACTTCATCACATTCGATCGCGCTAGGCTCTCCCCGGATTAACCCACAATTAAAAACATCCAATGTCACCTTAAAATGACTATAAGCATGATCAAGAGTAATGACGCGATCGCGCACTTCAATGTCAATACCCAATTCCTCTTGAATTTCCCGTTGAATACAAGCTTCCACCGTTTCCCCCGGTTCAACTTTCCCCCCCGGAAATTCCCATAAACCCCCTAATAAGCCATCAGCCTTCCTCTTATCAATTAACACCAATCCCTGATCATTCCAGATCACAGCCACACCAATCATTTTATGAGGAATAGGACTTGATTCTACACCCATCGGTAATTCCCCCTGTAAACCTAATAAATAACCATAACAATACTCGCGCCAAGGACATAATAAACACATCGGATTTTTCGGAGTACAAACCGTCGCGCCTAAATCCATTAAAGCCTGATTAAAATCACGGGGATTTTTATCATCTAACAAAGTTTCTGACAACAACCATAAAGTATTAAGGGCTTTTTCGGGAGGAATTTCTAAAGCCATTAACCGGGCTAAAACCCGTTTAACATTCCCATCCAAAATAGGAACCCTTTGATTAAAAGCCGCGCTGAGAATGCCACCCGCGGTTGTCCGACCAATGCCCGGTAATTGTATCACATCTTCTAAACTCCGAGGGAAAATGCCCCCGAAGTCTTCGACAATTTTTGCCGCGGCTTTGTGTAAATTACGAGCGCGGGAGTAATACCCTAAACCTTGCCAAACTTTTAATACTTTTTGTAAATCAGCCGCCGCTAAAACAGCAATCGAGGGGAATTCAGACAACCATCGGGTATAATAAGGGATAACAGTTTTGACTTGAGTTTGTTGGAGCATAATCTCCGATACCCAAATAGGATAGGGATCGCGAGTCCGCCGCCAAGGGAGATCCCGTTGATGACGTGCATACCAAGAAAGAAGCGATCGCGCTAAGGAAAAAACATCAAAATTCGGCAAACTCAGAGGGGAGTTAACCGAATTTTGTAATGTTATGGATGTAACTGACTGACTAGGTGACACCAATTCCCCGAAAAAATGAGTAATAAATACAACGAATTAACCTTCAAAAGTCGCGGTTTCAGTAGTTTGTAAAGACTTTTCAAAAGCCATACGTTGTTCAGCATTTTTGAGAAAATATCCACTAATCATAGCCGAAGCTAATAATCTGCCTAAATGTTCACGGCTAGTGGTGATAGTAACACCAAAATGTTCAGGGGGTAAATTGCCTAATAATCCCACAATATTACGTTCCATAACCTGAAACACTTCATTAGAAGTAGGACGAGACAAATGAGAAACAGTTTCAGGACTTAAAGATTGAACATATTGCCAAAGTAAATTAGCATTTTCGCCAGTTTCATCAAAAAATTCTGGGGAACGATTGGATGTATTATTCACCGTTAGACCTCCTGGTTTTAAGAGATAATTCTCTGTTTAAGTTCAGCCTTTTGTCAATCAGATAGCTGTTATTCGCTTTACAGCTTTATATTTACTTTAGCAGGATAACTACGAGTATAAAGTAAGTAAAACCGAACTGGCAACTACGGATAGCCTAATTTGATCATATTTTATTTCGGGTGGGTACAGCTCGAAGTGCTGTAGTTTCCCTTGGCTCTGGGGTAACTGACGACAAGGGCACTTATTAATAGAAAAATGAAAAAATCAAGATTTTGATCAGATGGGCTCGGACAGCTTTCATTAGTGTCAACGTAAGGTCAAATACTTAGTCCGTCAGGGGTTAAAACCCCTGCCTAAAAGCTAAAGTCCTCTAAAGAGGACTAAATATTTAACAATTTTTTCCTTAGTCCTATATGCGAAGACTTTCGCGATGAGACTGGGACTTCAGTCTCCGGGCGGGCAGGTAGATTTAGGCTTAAGTTGACACAAATGAACAGCTTTCGCGTCCTCTCCCATCTCAATACTAACCTAGCAGGCCATGTAATCATTAATATCCTGCTTACGTTTCCGCAATTTTGTCAGGGCTTCCCGCTCAATCTGTCGTACTCTTTCACGACTAATGTTAAGTTGAGCGCCTATTTTCGAGAGAGTTAAAGTTTGTCCATTGTCAAGGCCAAACCGTAGGGCTAATACTTCCCTTTGTTGGGGAGTGAGATCAGCCATCAACACTTCTAAATCGGCTTTGAGGGAAGATTGGAGGGTAAAATCTTCAGGAGACATTCCCGTATCTTCCAATAGATCGCCTAATTCTGTATCTTGATTATCTCCCACTCGTAAATCTAACGACAAGGGCAGACGAGCTCTTTCCAGATATTCCCGTATTTGTTTCGGCGTTAAGTCTAATTCCGTGGCTATTTCCGTAATGGTGGCAACCCTTCCTAGTTGTTGGGAGAGATAACGCTGGGCTTTTTTTATTTTGTTAAGTTTCTCGGTAATATGAATGGGCAGACGAATCGTGCGAGCCTTTTCCGCGATCGCGCGCGTAATAGCCTGACGAATCCACCAATAAGCATAAGTCGAAAAACGATAACCTTTAGTGGGGTCAAATTTTTCGACACCCCGCTGCATCCCAATAGTGCCTTCCTGAATTAAGTCCAGTAAATCCACATTGCGCTTAATATATTTTTTGGCAACTGATACCACTAGGCGCAAATTGGCTTCTACCATTTTCCGCTTGGCAATTTCGCCACCACGAATAGTCTGTTGTAATTCCGTTTCCGAAAGTTCAACAACTTCAGCCCATTCCCAAAGCGTGGGAGTTCGACCTAATTTTTCTGCAAGAGCCTGTTTTGCTTCCTGCAACGCGGTAGCCCGTTGTACTTGTTTCCCATAAACGATTTCTTGTTCATGGGTTAACAGCGGTACACGACCAATTTCCCGTAAATAAGCGCGTACTGAATCTGTATCTGAAGA
>JBEDKD010000288.1:0-16142 GCA_041172365.1 Cyanobacteriota bacterium
GGATAGGGAGGATAGGGAGGAGAGGGAAGAGGGGGAGGATAGGGAAGATAGGGAAGAAATAATGAAACACAAAGGCACAAAGACACAAAGGAAGAAGAAAACTTCCCCATCCTCCTCATCCTCCCCATCCTCCTCATCCTCCCCCTCTTCCCAATCCCCATTCCCTATCGACGTAAAAATTCAGAAGACGCGACAATCATCGTACCAACCCCAGCATCCGTAAAGACTTCTTGTAATAAAGAATGGGGAACACGGCCATCTAAAATATGCGCGGCACGGACACCTTGAGCTAAACTCCGTACACAACAAGTCACTTTCGGAATCATTCCACCGGAAACAATACCAGAATCAATTAATTGTCGTGCCTCTTGAATATCTAATTTAGCAATGAGAGTATCAGGATTGTGATAATCTTCTAAAATGCCCGCGGTATCTGTTAATAAAATCAACTTTTCTGCCCCTAACGCGGCGGCAATTTCTCCCGCGACTGTATCGGCATTAATATTATAAGCTTGTCCCGTTTCATCGGCAGCAACACTCGATATAACCGGAATATAACCATTATTGACTAAGGACTCAATAATCTTAATTCTGACATTACTGACTTCACCGACAAAACCGATTCCTTCGTCACCTTGGGGACGAGCCATAATTAAATTCGCGTCTTTACCACAGAGGCCGACAGCACTTCCTCCGGCTTGATTAATTAAGGAAACAATTTCTTTATTAACGCGGCCGACTAATACCATTTCTACGACTTCCATTGTCGCGGCATCTGTCACTCGTAAACCATTTTTAAATTGGGCTTCAATTCCCAGTTTTCCTAACCAAGTATTAATTTCTGGGCCACCGCCATGCACGATTATCGGACGAGCACCCACAAAAGAAAGTAAGACAATATCACGAATTACTTGGTCTTTCAGATTACTATCTTTCATCGCGGCACCACCATATTTGACCACGATGGTACGTCCAGCAAATTGTTGAATATAGGGTAAAGCTTCTGAAAGCACTTCGGCTCGACTCATCATATCATTTCTTTTGACAAAATCACTTTGTTTCAGCATAGATCCTGTTGGTTTTGATGAACTTTTTTTTATTATACCACTGAGGATCACTTTTTTATGAGGTGAGATAAATTGTTAATTTAGAATTGATGAAAATAGAATAATTACGGTTAATAAATAACTAAAAATAACCCCCTTTGCTTAGGGGATGAAATTTCCTTTTTTTTGATATTCTTTACGGAGATGCTCGTTTTTTTATTAGTAATATTAGTAAAAATTATCATTGCTTCATTTTTATCACCCTCTCTTGCGGAGCCGATTTTGACGTTATTACGCTAGATTTATCAAAATGCGATCGCGTCTTATGTAACAAAAAGCACAATCACCTCGATTTTCTCTGGAGTCTTGCGCCCCAAGAGTGATAAATTTTTCTAATCAATCGCTTGGGAAAAAAAGCATGACAACTTATCAATTCCCTGTTAAGGTAAAGAAATGTATCGAAAATCGTGACTTAGGTAACGTTTTATGAGCAGAGGTGAAACCGCGTGGGACATTAAACCCCCAAAATTAATTCTGTGTCAAGATGGTAACTCCGAGCCGAGTCTGACAGTGTTTTGCGATTTAGATGGTCCGATCGTGGATGTATCAGATCGCTATTACACCACCTATAAACTCGCGTTGGAGGAAACACGGGAATATTATGAAACCAAAGGGGTATTTTTGCCGATCGCGCCCCTGAGTAAGGCGGAATTTTGGACAATGAAGCAAAATCGAGTCCCTGACTCGGAAATTGCCCAGCGATCGGGGTTAGATGAGGGACATATTGAACACTTTCGCTCAAGTGTAGTCGCGATCGTGAATCAACCAGAATTATTACACTTGGATCGAATCCAGTCGGGAGTACATTGGGCTTTGGCGTTATTGCATTCTCGCGGTGTACGTTTAATACTTGTTACTTTGCGCCCTCAAATGGAAGCCGTGCAATTATTACAAAATTATGGATTAGCACGGTTATTTAGTTGTATTTGTGGTACACAAATTACGGACGCGGCATATTATAATTACACGGCATTGAAAACGGCCTTATTACGAGAAATAGTGCAAGAATTAGGCCCTGAATTACAGGAGGCTTGGATGATCGGAGATACGGAAGCTGATATTTTAGCCGGACACGCGGTAGGAATTCCGACAATTGGCGTAACTTGTGGTATTCGCAGTCCTCAAAAATTAGAAGAGTTACAACCGACTCGTATTCATAGTGATTTAATTTCCTCTTCCCATTATTTATTATCTACAGCATTACGCATCGGCGCTTAGGAATGAAAAATTAATAAAGTAGTGCAGGCATCTTGCCTGCATTCGATCTCAAAGGCTCCAGGGCTAACAAAATACTCAAGTTATTTAATTTCCATTCCTGAGAAAATAGGTAATAGGTAATGGGTAAGGAAAAAGGTTAACTAATCCCTAATCCTTAATCCATAATCCCTAATCTCTTTAAACAGGAGAGAGAATTTGCCCTCGTAATTTTTCGATTAAAATATCAAGATTATCAGTATTGAGACGATAACTAAGGGGATGGGCGACTAAATACGCGGTACTTTCAAACAAAATATCAGTTTCAATTAAACCATTTTCGCGTAAAGTTTTCCCCGTTGAAACCAAATCAACAATAGCCTCGGACATTCCCGTAATTGGCCCTAATTCCACAGATCCATAAAGGGGGATAATTTCCACAGGAATATTTAAAGCATGAAAATGATCTTGAGCACAATGGACAAACTTAGAAGCCACGCGAGCATGAGGAGGTAAATCTCTGCTACGACGATAGGGACTAGATGCTTTTACCGCGACAGACATTCGACATGAGCCAAACTTCAAATCAATTAATTGGGCGACTTTGGGTTTTTTCTCCAGTAATACATCATAACCGACAATACCTAATTGAGCTTGACCGTATTCTACATAAACGGGGACATCTTGCGCTCGCACTAATAATGCTTTCGCGCTATGGGTAGGATCATCAATTTGTAATTGTCGGTTAGAAGAGTCGAGAAACGCGCTAAAATCTAACCCTACGGATTTTAACAGTTGAATGCTATCCTTTAAAAGTGCGCCTTTGGGCAGTGCAACGGTAATCATGGAATTTTCTCAGAAAGACTCCTTAAATTTTACCAGTGTATCGTAATATGTTAAACTTGAAATTAGTAATTTTGAGCATCAGAAGAGACACGATCGCGTATTAAAGTCATTTTCCTCTGATGTGAAGTGAGACTTAGGGATAAAAATCATGACAGAATTAACCCTGGTAATTGGTAATAAAAATTATTCATCTTGGTCCTTACGCCCTTGGTTAGCAATGAAACAAGCCGGACTAGATTTTCAAGAGATACGCGTACCTCTTTATACACCAACAAGTCAAGAGGAATTGCGCCCTTATTCTCCCACAAAAAAAGTCCCTGTTTTACTGCATGGGAATCTGAAAATATGGGAATCTTTGGCAATTTGTGAATATATCGCGGAACAATTTGCCCCTTTTTTATGGCCAGACAATCCAGAAACGCGCGCGATCGCCCGTTCAATTTCAGCAGAAATGCACGCGGGTTTTCTCACATTACGTCAAAAAATGTCAATGGACTGTCGCGCCTCTTGTCTGGAGGTACAAATGACAGAAACCTTACAAAATGATATTAAACGCATTACCACAATTTGGCAAGAATGTCGTCAAAAATTTGGTCATGGAGGCGATTTCTTATTTGGTAATTTTACGATTGCCGATGCCATGTTTGCACCCGTAGTTTCTCGTTTTCGTACTTATCAAGTAAAATTAGATCCTGTATTGCAAACCTACGCGGATGCCATTTGGGAATTACCCGCGATGCAAGAATGGGTAAGGGCTGCTGATAATGAATCGGAAATTATTGCATCTTCATCATTTCCCATAATTGATAATAGTTAAATGACTAATTACCAATTAGATATCTTCCCAAAATCAGATCAAATGCAGGCAGGATGCCTACCCTACGATAATGTTAGGAGATATCTATTCCCTATCACCCATTACCTATCACCTATCACCCATTACCTAATACTATGCGAATCCTGTTAGTTGATGATGAAATCGAATTAACTGATCCCTTAAGTCGCGTCTTAAGGCGTGAAGGTTATACCGTTGACGTGGCAGATGATGGTACAAAAGGAAATCAATTTGCGAGCCAAAATACCTATGATTTATTAATTTTAGATTGGATGTTACCGGGGCAAACCGGTTTAACGATTTGTCAAAATGCGCGATCGCGAGGTTTAACCACCCCAGTCTTATTTTTAACAGCCAAAGACACCATAGACGATCGCGTTTTAGGATTAGACGCGGGAGCCGACGATTACTTAATAAAACCCTTTGAATTACGAGAATTATTAGCAAGAGTGCGAGCCTTATTAAGACGGCCAGCCAACATAGATACCCCCATCAATAGTAAAAGATTAAAAGTCGCGGATTTAGAATTAGATCCCGAAAATCAATTAGCCTATCGAGGGGGGAGGACCATAGACTTATCCGAAAAAGAAAGTCAATTACTAGAATATTTAATGCGAGGACGCGATCGGATTTTAACCCATGAAGAAATCCATCAATATTTATGGGGAGAAGAAGGCGAAAAACCAAGTAGTAACGTCTTAGCCGCGCAAATTCGTCTCCTACGTCGCAAGATCGAAAAAACCGGAGAGTCAGCCTTAATTCATACCGTTTATAGAAAAGGTTATCGCTTTGGCGAAGGCAGTTAAAAAAACAATAAACCCAGAAATTAGTATCTTCTCTTTCCTCTGTGCCTTAGTGTCCTTTGTGGTTCATAATAAAAAGAGACTCCACTTCTGTGTAAAAATCCCTGTATTCTCTCTTTTCTCTTCTCTTTCCTCTGTGTCCTCAGTGTCCTTTGTGGTTCATAATAAAAAGAGACTCCACTTCCGTGTAAAAATCCCTGTATTCTCTCTCCTCTCTTCTCTTTCCTCTGTGCCTCAGTGTCCTTTGTGGTTCATAATAAAATAAGAGAGAAACACGCGCCCAAACTAGAGTCAAAACCGTTACAAAAATTAACAAAAAGATAGCACTCATTTTTGTAAATTGGTAGTGGGAGCGTCTCGCTCCCTATTAGATCCCGATGGAGCGAGACGCTCCCACTACAGTTTTTTTTGTCAAAAACCTGAGAAAGCCTAACCCGCCAAAAAAACAACTAACTTACTATTAAGAAAAAAATCATGTTTCCCATTCATCGCCCACGTCGTCTCCGCAAACATCCCCAACTACGCCGCATGGTGCGCGAAACGACTTTAACCACAAGCGATCTCATTTATCCCTTATTCGCGGTACCAGGAGACAGCATTGCCAATGAAATCAAATCAATGCCCGGAGTCTATCAACTCTCTATTGATAAAATTGTCGAAGAAGCAAAAGAAGTCTATGATTTAGGCATTCCCGCGATTATTTTATTTGGTATTCCTGAGAGTAAGGATATAGACGCGACAGGCGCGTGGCATGATTGTGGAATTGTGCAGAAAGCGGCTACCGCGGTAAAGGAAGCAGTACCGGATTTAATTGTGATTGTGGATACTTGTTTATGTGAGTACACCAGTCATGGGCATTGCGGTTATTTAGAAGTAGGAGATTTCAGCGGACGAGTTTTAAATGATCCGACATTAGAATTATTAAAGAAAACCGCGATTTCTCAAGCGAAAGCAGGTGCGGATATTATCGCGCCATCGGGAATGATGGATGGTTTTGTTCAAGCAATTCGCGAAGGACTTGATCAGGCAGGATTTGAAGAAATTCCCATTTTATCCTATGCTGCTAAGTATGCTTCTGCTTATTATGGACCTTTCCGTGATGCCGCTGATTCCGCTCCTCAATTCGGCGATCGCCGGACCTATCAAATGGACCCAGGAAATTCGCGTGAAGCGATTAAAGAAATAGAATTAGATATCGCGGAAGGGGCGGATATGTTAATGGTAAAACCCGCGTTAGCCTATATGGATATTATTTGGCGGGTGAAAGAAGCTTCTAATCTTCCGGTTGCCGCGTATAATGTATCGGGAGAATATTCAATGGTAAAAGCCGCGGCTCTTAACGGTTGGGTTGATGAAGAGAAATTAGTGTTGGAAACGTTAATCGGGTTTAAACGTGCTGGTGCAGATTTAATTTTAACCTATCACGCGAAAGACGCGGCTCGTTGGTTACAAAATCAATAATTATCAATGAGATTAAACCCCAAATCAGGGCGGGCACGGGGGCACAGCCCCTACAGAAACCGGGTTTCTTAGGAGAAAATTGCCAATAGACGAAAATCCTCCCAGAAACCCGGTTTCTTAACCGCTTATCGGAGGGCTGAGAAACCGGGTTTCTTACTAGAAAATTGCCCTCAGACGAAGATATCGAAGAAACCCGGTTTCTTAACTTCTCTTAACTTACCCGATGACTCAGAAACCGGGTTTGGAGAGCCATTTTCTGTAGGTTGGGTTGAGGCACGTTAGCGCAGCTTGCGCGTAGCGCAAAACCCAAAATATTCGTTGGGTTTCGTACCTCAACCCAACCTACGAATGTAACTACTTTTGCCCTTTTGTGCTATACTCTCATTTCCTTTACACTCGCCCTCCACGCGCAGCGGGGTCGATATTTTTGGGGGTGTGATGATGAAAAAATCAACCCACGATATAGAAATTTTAACCGCTCCTAAACGCGATATAGGCGAAGCCTTCCCGAAGGGTACACAGATGTTTGGCTTATTGGTGGGTGGGGATGGGGTAGGTTTATATCGGGATGTCGGTAGTCGGTAGGGATGGGGCGGGTTTTCAGGGATATCTGTTTGGTGGCATAGATATTGGTGAAAGAGCCCCTACAGGAATAACGTGGAAAAAACCGATCTCATTTGTGGATGGGGTAGGTTTTCTGGGATATCTGTTTGGTGGCATAGATATTCGCGATACGGCCCCGACAAGATCAGCCTATAATAATAGAGAATATCTCTTAATCGGGCGCTCATGTTGATGTCTGCCAGTTCCGAATTTGTCACCCTTTGTCATTCCCAGTTAGCTCTTATTGCTAGTCTGGGAGCGTCTTTGAGCGTTGTTTATTTAACTGAAGAGATATTAGAGGGGCAAGACGCGAAACTCCGAGCGATCGCGACTTATCCAGAAACTTCTGTGGAATGGGAACCTCATCAAGATTTAATGGTTTTACCACCAGGCACGATCGCGACATTACCGAAATTGACATTTCCCCATTCTAAAATATTAACAGCCCAAGGAATACCCGCGATCGCGTCGGAACCAATTTTCACATCCGTTGACACACCAGAAGAAATCTGGACCCAAGACGGTCAAATCGTATTACCTTTAATCCATGATGGAGTTGTCATGGGTTTTTTAGTCAGTGGTAGAAGCGATCGCCCTTGGAATGATCACGAAGAATTACAATTAGAAAATATTGCCCATAGTTTAGCCCTGGGTTGTATCTTGGATCAACGCTCCCAATGGATACAACAACAATTTAGTCAACAAAAACTAATTCAGTCGCAACATAATGATATCCTTCATAGTTTATTACATCAGTTTAAAAGTCCTTTAACCGCGTTAAAAACCTTTGGCAAATTATTAGTCAAGCGACTTTTACCCGGAGATAAAAATCGAGATATTGCCCATAGTATTATTCGGGAAAGTGATCGATTAAAGGAATTACTGCAACAAATAGATTATACCCTCGAACAAAGTGACAATCATATCCAGGTTATTACTCCAAATGATAGACAATTAGAAGCCGAATTTCATTCTCCACCTTTGCTGATTCCCGCGTCTTCTACAACATTAGGATTATTACCCGCGTCTAATTTTGTCGAGTCGGTTTCCCTCTCGGAAATTTTACAACCTTTGTTAATTTCAGCCCACGCGATCGCGGAGGAAAGTCACTTAAATTTACAAGCCGAAATTCCTGATAATTTACCCCCTATACAGGGAAATCCCAAAGCCTTGCGAGAAGTTTTAACTAATTTAATTGATAATGCTTTAAAATATACTCCCTCTGGCGGAAATGTCTATATCAAAGTCTCTCAAACATCTCCAAATCTCCCCAAATCCTCATTTCCAGTCCCCAGGATCGCGATCGCGATCAGTGATACAGGTTATGGAATACCTCCCCAAGATTTAGAGCATTTATTTGAACGTTATTATCGCGGAGAAAAATCACAAACAGACATTCCTGGGACAGGTTTAGGGCTCGCGATCGCGAGGGATTTAATCCATGAAATGCAAGGCGAAATCGAAGTATTTTCACCTCTCAATTGTCAATGGTTGCCCGAAAATGTATCCCAGAAATTAGTTAATAAAAATCAAGGGACCACCTTTCTCCTTTGGCTTCGGTGTTAAGCGCGATCGTCCTTAGTGCCTTAGTGCCTTAGTGGTTAATTACATCTTCCTTCTTCCCTCTTCCTTCTTCCTTCTTCCTTCCTCCCTCTTCCTTCTTCCTTCTTCCCTCTTCCTTCTTCCCTCTTCCTTCAGCTTTTACCCAAGATAAATTCGCCATTACCTTGTACAATATGTTTGAGAGTAGTAAAAGCTTCCAAACCAATTAAGCCTCGTCGATAACCCTTTTGATTCGACATTCCCAGAAAAATAGAATCACCACGATTTTGATAACGTAAAAACTTCGGAGAGGTATTAATAAACGTCGTCGCACTATTGACTTCTAAGGCAAATTGACGACTTTCTTCGTAAGACTCCGTAACAATAGAATCGGCATGGCCACTACTATAACTATTAATCCACCGAATCCCTTCATCTAAGTCTTGTACTAACTTAAAGGAAACAATTTTATGTAAATAAGCTTCACTCCATTCCCCCTCCGTGGCTAATTTTAATTCAGGAAATTCTCGGACAAGATTCGCGTCACCTCGAATTTCAAACCCCTTTTCCTTTAAACTATTCCATAAAAGCACTAATGTTGATTCTTTTTGATGAGGATCAATTAATACCTTTTCGATCGCGTTGACGGGATCAGGTTCACTCAAATGACTATCTAAAATCATCCATCGAGCCATTTCCAGAGTACCCGATGAGGACCAATAAAGATAACAATTCCCCATCGCGGAACGCAATACAGGAGCCGTACATAATCTCACTACCTGTTGAACCAAACTAGGACGGCCGTAGGGAATTACTAAATTAATATACTTATCTTGTGTGACTAAATCACGAATGGAAGTACCTTGTTCAGGGGGTAACATTTCTAAACATCCCTCTGGTAAACCCGTATCAGAAAGCGCGTTTTTTAAGGTGTCAATGATCATTTGATTCGAGTGACTTGATTCGGTTCCTCCCTTGACAATCAAACAATTCGCGGTTTTTAAAGATAACCCCGCCGCGATCGCGCTTAACTCAGGAAAAGCCTCATAAACTAAAGCAATAACTCCCAGGGGAATTTGTTGACAATAAACTTGACTTTGCTCTACTTGATAAGAAGCATTAAATACCCGTCCCACGGGATTAGGCATGGAGGCCAAACGTTGGAGAATTTGCACCGTTTCGTGAAGCCGTTGGGGGGTAAGCTTGAGCCATTCCACAATTAACTCAGGAATAGCCATCTCCCGACTCGCTTCTAAATCCAGAGTATTTGCTTCTAAAATGTCATTTTGACGAGCATTAAGAGCCACTGCCATAGCTTGTAAAGCCTTGGCGCGATCGGTACTCGTCGTTTCCGCTAAGACTAAAGAAGCTTGATAAGCACGTCGAGAGGTAATTATTGCCTCAGATTCCGTTTCGATCGATTGATCAGTTTCCATTATATTGCCATTAACGTCTGTAAGCTAACCAAACCATAAATGCAGGAAGTATCGCGAGCATTAACGCGATCATTGCCCACAATAAAATATTCGGTCCGGGTGAATGTAATGCCAAAGGCAACCAAATTAACAAGGGCACTAAAATCATACCCAATGCTAAGGGTAAATAGTGCGCTTTTAACCCTGTATGGGCAAGAAGCCATTGTTTGCCAGTCCAACGCCAAGCCTGTTTATAGGGATAATGAGTGGCTAATTGTTCAATCACATAGCCATTTTCTTCCACAACAAAAATCTGTTGACAGCGATCGCAACCAAAAGCTTCTGTCAGGATAATGGGTTTGAGACAACCTTGACGCCGACATGGGCAAGGGTACTCTTTATCTAAGTCTATCTTTTGTGGTTTCTGAGAGGACACAATCTCTTTAATAAGGTGCACTCCAAAAGTTTTACTAAAAGTTTTTCCATTTTCTGGGGGGTTATTCAGGAACTCCTATCTTTGGTTTGGGCTATTTGCCAACATTTAACCAATGATTTTTCGTCCCATACTAGGACAATCTTAACATATTTACTAAAACGAAAATAGGGGAAGGTTTTTCACCTTCCCCTTTAAGCGGGTGACGCGATTCGAACGCGCGACATTCACCTTGGCAAGGTGACGCTCTACCACTGAGCTACACCCGCATCTCTGCCACGTTTTCTATACTGTCATATTTTTTTGGGATTGTCAAGGGGTTTTGCAGAAATTTTTGGAAATTTTTTTTTGACCCCCTGAAACCCCATTTTCCTAGTAAGCGGTCCAGCCACCATCGGTGGAGTATGTTGCTCCTGTAATATTGGAAGCATCTTCTGAGAGCAAGAAGAGAATAATAGCTGCTTGTTCCCAGGGCGTTGACATACGGTGATTAGAATCGGCTGCCATGAGAATGCTCTCCGACTTGAGGCCTCCCATTGTGCCACCCTGTCCAGATGCTTTCATAGCGCGGACAAATTCACCCGCGCGTGCCACCATTGGCGTATCCGTCGCGGCCATGTTGACGGAATTGATCCGAATGCCTGATGGTGCATAATCGATCGCGGCATTGCGAGTTAATCCCGTCACTCCATGTTTACTGGCAACATAAGCCGGATTGCCCGCCAACCCCGTTAAGCCCGCGATCGAACCAATATTAACGATCGCGCCACCTTTGCCCTGAGACACCATCAGCCGGAGTTCCGATCGCATAGACTTGAAGATGCCCGTGGTATTAGTCGCGATGACGGCATCCCAATATTCATCAGTTGCCAGATGAATTGAATTCGGTAATAAATTCCTTTGTGCATCAAAATTAAGAGGTTGAGCCGGATCGCCTCCATCCATCACCCCTGCGGCATTCAATACCAGATCCAGACTCCCAAAAGCTTTTACCGCGTCTGTCACCATCCGATCACAAAGCTCAGTGTCCACGACACTACCCACAACCGCGATCGCGTTATGTCCTTCCGATTTAATCTTACCAATTGTCTCATTCAGTTCTCGTGCTTTACGATCAACTCCGACAACCTTGGCTCCTTCCCTGGCTGCCCGTATTGCCGTGGCTGCCCCAATGCCCGTCGCGGCTCCCGTGATGAGCATGGTTTTACCCTGAAAGCGATTGGGAATAAAGTAATCTGGGCTGGTGGGTTTGATATCTATTGTCGTCATGGGTTGGTTGCCTCCTTTGGCAATCATAAAGTCCGAACTGGGGGGCTCCGTAGATTGGGCGTTACCTGCATTCCAACTAGAGAGCGCGATCGTGCTGGCCAAGGTTCCAGCACTCAGCCCTAAGAAAGTCCGGCGTGACATCAAAAATCGTATAAACTCTTGCACACCGGGTTTATCGGGGTCCAGCCCCCCATAATTAGGTTCCATAAAAAACTTCCTTGTCAATCAAAATCATAAGAAATCTCTTATCCTATCCCCTATTCTCAGTCCCTCTCCCTTTAATTTGAGCCATGAGACTCGCCATTTCGATCGCGCTGAGGGCATAATTCCAACCCAAATTACTCTTAATGCCAGCACGCTCAAACGCCTGTTGCATAGTATCAGTGGTTAAAACTCCAAAAATCACCGGGACACCCGTTTCCATTCCCGCGGATGCCACTCCCTTAGACACTTCCGACGCGACATAATCAAAATGAGGAGTTTGACCTTTTATCACCGCGCCCAAACAAATAATCGCGTCATAATGATGAGAAAGAGCCAATTGACGTGCCACCAGAGGGATTTCAAAACATCCAGGGACCCAAAAATAATCCACTTGAGAGCCATCAGGATTCGTGTCAACCCCGTGACGCTTCAAACAATCTTGACAACCTTCTAACAACTTACCTGTAATTAGATCATTAAAGCGCCCAATCACGATCGCGAATCGCCCTGAAGCAGCTTGAGTAAAAGTTCCCTCAAAAATAGCCATAAATAATTTTAGACTTTAGATTTTAGATTTTAGATTGGCAATGGTGACAGTTTAAAATGATTTTAGATTTCAGATTTCAGATAATTGGTAGTTTCGATGTTCATAAGTCGCGTAAAACTTATTCTGGTTAAACCCCTCTCAAAACTTAAACCCCCAATTAAAAATCCAAAATCCAAAATCCAAAATCGAGTTTAGGGTTGCGAAAAATTAAACAACCAAAAAGTTGAGAGCCCCTACCGCGAGAACTAACGCGATCCAAATACCAGAGCCGATAAAAATGAGAGACTTAGATTGATTCCAGTTTTGGGGAGTCGCGTAGGCGACGGGAACACCAACAACGAGCACGAAGGATAACAGCACTAAAGCGGTTAAAGCCAGTTGAAACACGATGGACATTTTTATCTCCTTTTTAATCTAAGAGAGCATCTAGGGGCGGGTTTTTCTGAGATTGTTGATGGAGTATGCCAAAACCAGTAAACCAGCCCCCGAAATACCAGAGGTGGCTTGCGTTAGAGTTTTGTAATAACCCCTCAGTAGTACGCTACCAGAAAATATACTCTCATTCTTATGTATCTAATTTTGTGTCATACTACCGCGGACTTTGATGCTTTGGGTGCCGCGGTTGGGTTATCTCGACTGATCCCAGGAAGTCGCATCGTCTTAACAGGGGGATGTCATCCTACGGTTAAGGATTTTTTGGCCTTACATCGTGATGAGTATCCTCTAATCGAAAGGCGCTCTGTTAATCCTAAACAAATTCGTGGCATCGCGGTGGTTGATACCCAAAGCCGCGATCGCGTAGGTAAAGCGGCCCAATGGTTTGATTTACCCCATGTCACTGATATTACCGTTTATGACCATCATCGGGATGCACATTTGGACATTCCCGCGAGATGGACACAAATAGAATCCGTGGGAGCTACTACCACTCTAATTGTAGAAAAATTATGTCAACTGGAACAACAAAGTAGTAATGAAGATGTCAAAAGCCAAAATTTTCTCACTCCTGCGGAAGCGACGGTAATGGCTTTAGGTATTCATGTGGATACGGGTTCCCTTACGTTTGATCATGCTACGGCGCGAGATGCTAGAGCCTTGGCTTGGTTAATGGAAAAAGGGGCTTCTTTAAGTACAATCTCCGAATATGTCGATCCCGGTTTATCACCCCAACTCCAAGATTTACTCACTCTCGCCCTTAATAATATCCAAACAGAAACTCTATTCGGTTATACCCTCGCGTGGGTATTACTAAATACAGAGAATTTTGTCCCCGGATTATCCTCTCTGGTATCGCGTTTAATGGACTTAATCGAAACCGATGCTTTATTATTTGGTCATAGTTTTGGCGATACAGAGGAAACTAAATTAACTGTTATTGGCCGATCGCGCATTCCCCAAACTAATCTTAATGATTTATTCAAACCCTTGGGAGGGGGCGGCCACGCAACGGCGGCTTCTGTGATGTGTCGCGATCGTCATCCTTCAGAAACATTAACTCAACTTGTCGAACAACTTAAAGCCCAAATTCCCCATCCACCCAGTGCCAGGGAATTAATGTCGTCTCCAGTGCAAACCATTCGCCCCGAAACCAGTGTCGGCGAAGCTCATCGTATTTTATTAAGATATGGCCATTCTGGTTTATCAGTAGTTGATACGGGTGATCAACTTGTCGGTATTATCTCCAGACGAGATATTGATATCGCGTTACATCATGGTTTTAGTCATGCACCCGTCAAAGGCTATATGACACCCCAACTAAAAACTATTACCCCTGATACTCTTTTACCTGAAATAGAAGGGCTGATGGTAACTTATGATATTGGCCGTCTTCCGGTATTAGAAAATAATCAATTAGTCGGTATTGTCACTCGTACTGATGTTTTACGAGAATTACATCGCATCGGACAAGCTAAAAATCAGAGAGAAACCTCCCTTTCACCCTTAATTTCTTGTCCCATAAAAATGCGCGATCACCTCACCCCTCAATTACAACAATTACTGGAAGTTGCGGCAAAATTAGCACAAGATCGAGGTTGGCAACTTTATCTAGTCGGCGGTGCGGTGCGAGATTTACTGTTAGCAGAATCCGATGATATTTTAACATTAACCGATATTGATTTAGTGGTAGATGGGCATCATTTATCAGCCGATCACGATGCTGGCGTAGAATTAGCGAAAGCCTTACAGAAATTATATCCGGTATCTCGTTTAGATATTCACGGGGAATTTAAAACCGCGGCTTTGTTATGGCATAAAGATCCCATCTTTCATTCTCTATGGATAGATATTGCCACGGCTCGCACAGAATTTTATCCTTATCCTGCGGCTAACCCGGAAGTAGAAGCCAGTTCGATTCGCCAGGATCTTTATCGAAGAGATTTTACTATTAACGCGTTCGCGGTGCGCTTAAGTGAACCTCGTTTTGGCGAAATTTTAGACTTTTTTGGTGGGTTATTGGATTTACAAGAGAAACAAATTCGGGTATTACATCCTAATAGTTTTATTGAAGATCCGACTCGTATTTATCGGGCGGTGCGTTTCGCGGTGCGTTTAGGGTTTCATTTGGAGTCCCAAACTAAAGAATATATCCGTTACGCGATCGATAGTGGAGTATATTATCGCGTCCAAGGTAAAAATACCAGAGCTCCTGCCCTAGAAACTCGTTTAAGAAGTGAATTAAAGTATATTTTGCAAGCTTCCTATTGGAAGGAGGCTTTACAATTATTGGGCGAATTAAATGCTTTACGTTGTTTACATCCTTCTTTAGAGTTAAATCACCAGCTTTGGCGGCAAATTCGTCTTGTCGATCGCGTTTTAGTGCAGAGAAAGAGGGAAGAAGGAAGAGGGAAGAAGGAAGAGGGAAGAGGGAAGAAGGAAGAAGGAAGAGGGAAAAAGGAAGAAGGAAGAGGGAAAAAGGAAGAAGGAAGAGGGAAGAAGGAAGAGGGAAGAGGGAAGAAGGAAGAGAGTATTTTCAGAGAAAGTATTGTGACTTATTCTCAGTTAAAATCGGCTCATTTTCCTGATTGGCTCATGCGTTTAGAGGTGATTATCGCGTATTTAGAGCCTGAGTATCGAGAAAAGGTCGCGATGACTCTTCAGCTATCTGATGATAGTATTACCCGTTTGGCGGGCTTAGAGAGCGCGAAGGTGAAACTTTTGGAACTATTACCTGGGGTTCAAAAGCCTAGTGAATTGGTATTGTTGTTACGTCAGTATGACTTACCTCTGTTGATTTTAATCGCGCTTCAATGTCCGCGATCGTGTCGTCGCGCCATCTGGCACTATCTCACCCATTGGGCCCTGGTAACTCCCCCTCTTAATGGCAATGACTTAAAAGCCTTTGGTTACAAACCTGGGCCTCTATTTAAACAAATGTTGGATTCTTTACTCGTCGCTACCGTTGATGGAATTGTACGCGATCGCGCTTCTGCTGAGGCTTTCATCCATTTACACTACCCCCTCTCTCCTCAGCAATTGTAAATTTTTGTTAAGAGAGTGGGGGGTTTCACCCCCTATGCGTTATAGTAAACACATTAGTAGATGCACCCTGATGGCATTCCTACTCCCGAAAGGGAGTAGGAATTTTTATTTTTGGGCAAAAGCTAGGAAAAACAAGGCATTTCAGGAGTGAGGTTAAGCACGACGCGCCATTTCCCTCTGAGCGCCCTAGGCTGCCAGAGGCTCCCTCTAAGATCCCTCGCGGGCTTCGGGCAATAGCGAGAGTTATAGCAGTCGCCCGGATAGTTAGGACAATTTGGCATCGCGGTTGCGCGGGGAGTTTATAAATAATTGGGCTGGGTATATTTATTTGTGGCCCAAAGAGCCCCACCCCCAATTAGGGTTTGTAGGGGCGGGTTTGCCCATATAATTGCCACCAAACAGAC
>JBEDKD010000289.1:0-3881 GCA_041172365.1 Cyanobacteriota bacterium
ATACAATATCAATTATGTTTAAATAAGTCTTATTTTCCTTACAGTGAAAGGTTTTAATCACGGAGAATGGCATTTTTCGCTTGAGAATGACGCAGCCCTGCCCCCCCGGGTTTAGGGGCAACCACGGGGGGATTGCCCCTACAAAATCATCCCTTAATTGTGCAACGCCATCTAATTTCCCGGCCAGGGTGATAATTATGGTCAATCAATTATTTTACGGTGACAACTTGGAAGTTTTACGGAAACACATTAAAGATGAATCCGTTGATTTATGTTACATCGATCCACCTTTTAACTCCAAACGTAATTACAATCAAATTTATAATAACATTGGCAAAGAAGATCAAGCGCAAGCACAAGCATTTATTGACACTTGGATTTGGGATGATCAAGCCAATCAAGGTTTAGCAGAAATTCAGTCAAATTATCTCGGTCATTTTACTAAACAAAGCATCGCGTTAATTTCGGGTTTAATCGAAGTTTTGGGTAAAGGAAGTTTATTAGCTTATTTAGTGAGTATGACTTTGAGGATAGCAGAAATTCATCGAGTCTTAAAGTTAACTGGGAGTTTTTATTTACATTGTGATCCCACTGCCAGTCATTATTTAAAGTTAGTATTAGATGCAATTTTTTGTGCTCAAGGTGGGGATTTTTCCAATGAAATTATCTGGTGTTATTCAATAGGTGGTAAAAGCAAAAATAAATTTGGCAGAAAGCATGATGTGATTTTATTTTACACTAAAAGTAATAAAGATATCCATACCTTTAATCAAAAAGATGCCGCGATTCCTAGAAAACCTAATTCTCACATGAAGGTTGGCATAGATGATCAGGGACGAGAATATCAAGAGAAAAAAGACCGTAAAACGGGTAAAATTTATAGATATTACTTAGATGATGGCAAAATAGCTGAAGACTACTGGATAGATATTAATGCTTTAAATAGAGATGATAGAGAACGTCTCGGTTATCCTACCCAAAAACCCGAAGCATTATTAGAAAGAATAATTAAAGCTAGTAGTAATAAAAATGATGTAATTTTAGATGCCTATTGTGGTTGTGGTACTACTGTCACTGTTGCCCAAAAACTGGAGAGACAATGGATCGGAATTGACATTACTTATCAAAGTATTAGTTTAATCCTGAAACGATTAGAAGATAGTTTTGATCCGGGTATTTTAGAACAAATCAAACTTCGCGGTATTCCTAAAGATATGGAATCCGCGATAGCTTTAGCCAATAGAAAAGATGATCTAACTCGTAAAGAATTTGAGAAATGGGCAATTTTGACTTATACTAATAACCGGGGTATAATTAATGCGAAAAAAGGCTCAGATAAAGGTATAGATGGTCTGGTTTATTTTCAAGGGGATAAAACCGAACCAGAAAAAGTGATTTTGCAAGTCAAATCAGGAAATGTCAAATCAGGAGATATTCGCGATTTACAAGGCACTATGACCTTAGAAAACGCCGTTATAGGGATTTTTATTACCTTAAAAGAACCCACCAAAGAGATGCTCAAAACAGCTAAGTCCGCGGGGATATATCAAAGTAAATATATGAGTCAAAGTTGTGATAAAATTTTAATAGTCACGATTCGAGAAATTTTAGAGGCGAAAAAACGGTTAGATATTAAATTAAGTTTTGAAGTGGTGAAGTCCGCGGAAAAACAAAAAGTCGTTAAATCCACTCAGTTAGAGCTAGAAATTTAATTAGTAAACGGGTTTTTTTTGATCGGATAATTTTTCATTAATTTATGTTATTGATGTTAACTTAACACAGACTAATATGTAAATGTGTCCGATCGCGCCCGACTTAAAGAAAATACCCCAAAAGGTTTTTGATGTGAAACCGCAGATAGAGGCGAAGCCTTCCCATAGGGTACGCTCCTAAACGCAGATGATAACTTTTTTGGTAAAATTGAGTAGGGGCGAATGGCCATTCGCCCCTACTAGGGCCACCATCCATCACCCCAGTGGAAACACCCACTATGGTAGGAGAAACCTGGTAAACTAAGACTTGGCGATCGAAGTAAGAGGTAAAATACGATGACTGGACTATTGCAACGCCCGATTTTAGTTGTGGGTATTGGGCTCTCTTTAGCCCTTTGGTTTTTGGATAGTCTCCAACATTCTCTCTCTGTATTGGGAGAAATATCGCTTTTTACCCTTATTTCTGTCACTGGAGGCCTTTTGTGGTTTCAAAGTCGATCGCGCACTCAGCCGCTCTCCCCTACCCCGACTCGCCTCACACGGGATATGGTACAAGACGCGATTCGGCAAGTTGATACAATTCTTAATCAATTCACCACGGAAGCTCCTAATTCTGATACGATACCTCGTTTCCAAACAGAAATAAGTCGTTGGAAAGGGGAACGCGATCGCGAATCATTAAATATTTCTGTGATGGGGGGCAAAGGTGTTGGAAAAACCACCCTCATTCAAGTTTTACAATCAGAATGGATATCACGACAAACTCCAACCATTACGGTTAAGGAATTTCCCGCTTTATTTACTGAGGTAAATACCCCGGATTTATCTCGTTTTACTTCTGATTTAGTCTTATTTGTTACCGCGGGAGATATTACAGATTCGGAATTTCAAATTTTATCTCAGTTTAACTCAGTCGGACAACGATTTTTACTCCTTTGGAATAAACAGGATCAATATTTACAGACACAACAAGCTCAAATTTTTCATCAATTATGTCAACGGGTAGAGGGATTGGTGAAACCTGAAGATATCAGCGCGATCGCGTCGGCTCCTAATCCGATTAAAGTGCGTCAACATCAAGAAGATGGTGGTATTAATGAATGGCTCGAAAATCAAACCCCTCAAATTAAGGCTCTCACAGAAAGATTAACTCAAATTTGCCAAGAGGAAAAGCAACAATTAGTCTGGGGGAATACTCTTCGAGAAGTGATTAACCTCAAATTAGATATCAAAAATGTCTTGAATGCAGTCAGACGCGATCGTGCCTTACCCATCATCGAAAAATATCAATGGATCGCGGCAGGGACAGCCTTTGCCAATCCCCTACCCGCGTTAGATTTACTCGCGACAACGGCTATTAGTACCCAGTTAATCGTCGATTTAGGGGCAATTTATCAACAAAAATTTACCCTTGAGCAAGGCAAAACCATCGCGGCAGCCTTAGCAAGTCAAATGGTAAAATTGGGATTAGTCGAAGTTTCCACTCAAACGATTACTCATTTCTTAAAAACCAATGCGATTACCTTTGTCGCGGGGGGTTTAGTGCAGGGAGTTAGTGCCGGGTATTTTACCAGAATTGCCGGATTAAGTCTAATTGAGTCCTTCCAAAATCAAGACGCGTCCTTTGATAAGGGTGAAGGGAATTTAGGAGACGCGATCGGCAAAACCTTACAAAAAGTGTTTCAACAAAATCAACAAATTCCCCTGATGCAATCATTCATTAAACAAGCATTATGTCATCTCTTACCCGAATCACCTCAGACGGTGAAATTGTGAGAAAAACTAGGCTTGACAGCTTGAATTAAAGCATCAACGCCATCATCAGAGACATCAAACCATTGGGATTTAAACATTTCCTCCCCACAAAGACACCCAGAAAAGATCCCGCATAAAAAGGGGAGCTTTGTGATTTCTTCTCTTCATTAGTTAAGCTCAAAAGAGAGAAAATAGCCTCTTTGTGTCTTAGTGTCTTTGTGGTTAATCATCAAAAACTTCCCACAGATCACAGACAAGAGAAAATAGCCTCTCTTAGAGTCTTAGAGTCTTAGTGGTTAATCATCAAAAACTTCCCACACAGCACAGACAAGAGAAAATAGCCTCTTAGTGTCTGAGAGTCTGAGTGATTAATCATCAAAAACTTCCCACACAGCACAGACAAGAGAAAATAGC
>JBEDKD010000290.1:0-22561 GCA_041172365.1 Cyanobacteriota bacterium
CCCCAAAACCCCTATGGGGTAGGCACTCTTGCACTACCCCTACCCGCGTATCATTCCACCAATGGGCAAGGCCTTTTTGAGGGTACTTTGGAGCATCGCGACCTCACTTACCCGACAAAAAAGATGGGGTTTCACTTACCACCATGTCAAAATGTGATTTAATACTCAATCCTTTGTGATAAAGATCGCTGACAATAGTAATTTTAATAGCTAGAACAGTACGCGAAGACCGATCAGTATTATTACGCGGATTGATTGTACATTTTATACGGAGGCTAACTTTTCCCCTTGACTAGAGCCTATGGGAACTCCATTGACGATAGGGGGATAGTCAGGAGGAAAGTTACAAAATCTTATGATGAAACTAGATGATCGCTTAATTGTTCTCAAACTTTTAGTCCCCATGATCCCTGAAACTCAGACTCAGACTCAGACTCAGACTCACAAGCAGCCCAAAAAAAGCCTAAAACTTAATCGTGAGTTATCTTGGCAAGTGGCTTCTAGCTTACTGGTTAGTTTTAAATATGCTTGGGCAGGATTGAGTTATGCTTTTGAAACACAACGTAATTTTCGCATTCATACCTTTATTGGTAGTGCCGCGATCGCGTTGAGTCTCTTTTTGCATCTGGAAAATGTGAAAATTGCCGTCATTGCTCTGACAATTGCACTGGTTTTAGCCTTAGAATTACTCAATACCGCGATCGAGTCCGTGGTGGACTTAACCATTGGTCATTCTTACCACGAACTCGCGAAAATCGCGAAAGACTGTGCCGCGGGTGCGGTTTTGGTCTCCGCGATCGCGTCTGGGGCTGTTGCTGGAGTTCTCTTTCTGCCTCCTGTATGGGCAATACTAGAACCTTTTGTTATTAGTCGTTAATCATATTTATGTCTCATAAGTATGTCAAAAGTCCTACTGAGAGTGTCAAATATCAATGTTTGTGGCACAGGATCGGCGCGATTTGGCAAATTTTGCTGGGGGGCAAAGCTGCCAAATATAACCTAATATGTGGTGCATTTCAAATTATATTTGGGATAATTCTGGGACTGAGTTCTGTCGAAATTCTGATCATAATTTTGGCCTTTGCCACGGTGATAATGATGGAATTTTTGAATACCGCGATTGAGTCGGCGGTTGACTTAAGCATTAAAAAGTCTTACCATGACCTCGCGAAAATTGCCAAGGACTGTTCGGGAGGTGCTGTAATGTTATCCGCGATTATCGCGATCGTGATTGATGTTATTTTGCTACTTCCGCCCTTGTCAAAATTGATTATATCTGCTATTAATCTTTAGCAAAATACTAACTAATTCGAGGAGTTTTCCGGGTGATTATAGTCATTGATAATTACGATAGTTTTACCTATAATCTAGTTCAATATCTCGGTGAACTCGGTCAAGAATTTCCCGTCGCGGCTGACATCCAAGTTTATCGCAATGACCAAATTTCTCTGGAAGAAATTAAAAAATTAAACCCCGCGGGAGTGGTGATTTCCCCGGGGCCAAAACGACCGGAAGATGCCGGGATTTCTCTGGAAGTAATTCGCCAATTAGGTCCGAATCTTCCTATTTTAGGGGTTTGTTTAGGTCATCAAAGTATCGGTCAAGTTTTTGGAGGAGATATTGTTTCTGCGCCGACGCTAATGCACGGAAAAATATCTGAAGTCTATCATAAGGGAATTGGTGTTTTTCGAGGGGTTGAATCTCCGATGAACGCGACTCGGTATCATAGTTTAGTGATCGATGCCGCCACTTGTCCTGATGTGTTAGAAATTACCGCGTGGGTAGAAGATGGTACAATTATGGGAGTGCGACATCGGGAATATCCTCATATTGAAGGTGTCCAATTTCACCCAGAAAGTATTTTAACCACTTCCGGTAAACAATTACTGCGGAATTTCCTCGAAAACTTATAGATTTGTATCCCATGAAACGAAGAGAAATTATTAGATATACTACCGCGGGTGTATTGAGCGCGATCGCGACAACTTTGACAGCAGAATGGGAACCGACACAGGCGCAAACAACTCCCCCAAAACCCTCCCCAAAAGCCTCCCCTTCCCCTAATCCCAATAGTAATGATTTATCTGTACAATGGTTAGGTCATACTTGTTTTTTATTTACCGGAGGCGGATTTCGCATTTTAGTGAATCCTTTTCGCCGAATTGGTTGTACCACGGGATATCGAGATGTTACCTCCTCTAATCCTGATTTAATTCTAATTAGTAGTCGCCTATTAGATGAAGGTGTTATTGATGGATTTAAGGGAAATCCGGGCTTATTATACGAACCAGGTGTCTATAAGTTTAATGATTTACGGCTTGAGGGCATTCGCACGGAAAAAGATCGAGAAAAAGGCCGCAGATTTGGGACTAATGTTACTTGGTTATGGAAACAAGCAGGCATTAAAATTTTCCATTTGGGGGCCCTGACTTCTCCCATCGGCATTGAACAACAAATTTTGGTGGGACGGCCTGATTTATTATTCCTTCCTGTGGGTGGAGGCGCGAAAGCTTATACTCCCCAAGAAGCAGCAAAAGTTGTACAAGTATTAAAACCGAAAATTGTTATTCCTACCCATTATAAGACTAAAGCAGCCGATGAGAAAACCTGTGATTTGGTGGGAATTGATGAATTTTTAGGATTAATGAGTGGTATGACGATTCGTAATGTTAATAGTGATACTTTCTCTATTAAACCTAGTGATTTGCCTGCTCAAGGTTCGGTAATTGAAGTTTTAAGTTATAAATTTTCTTGATACTCGATAAGCCTCTACGCATTGAAACCATATAAAGTAGGACAAGCATCCTGCTTGTCACAAACCCGAAGGCTGTGCTACTTTTAAATGCGTAACAGCTTATCAGAGAAACCTGGTTGGAGCGAAGACGCGAAGAAACCGGGTTTCTGTACCCGAAAAGGTAAATCAGTGTAACACTCAGAAAAACCCGGTTTCTGCATATTTATTATCATCAAAAATTAATATGAGTCTCAGTTTTTGTATTATTGTTAAAAATGAAGAAAAAAACTTGCCGAAATGTTTGGCGAGTGTTCAGGATATTGTTGATGAAATTATTGTTTTAGATACGGGTTCGAGCGATCGTACTCCTGAAATAGCCAAAGACTTTGGAGCCAAAGTTTATCATTTTCAATGGTGTAATGATTTTGCCATAGCGCGTAATGAGTCTTTAAAATATGTGACAGGGGATTGGATTTTAATTTTAGACGCGGATGAATTTCTCGCCCCGGAAATTAAACCACAATTATTAAAGGCTATTCAACAGGATGAAAACCATCTTGTGATTAATTTAATCCGTCAAGAAGTCGGTGCGACTCAATCGCCTTATTCCTTGGTTTCCCGGTTATTTAGAAGACATCCTGAGATTTATTTTACTCGTCCCTATCATGCCATGATTGATGATAGTGTGACAGAGATTTTAAAGAGAGAATCCCATTGGTTAATCGGTTCTTTATCTGATATTGCAATTTTACATGAAGGTTATCAAACCGGAACTATTCTTGCTAAGAATAAACGAGAAAAAGCTAAAGAATCAATGGAAAAATTCTTAGTGAAAAATCCCAATGATGCCTATAAGTGTAGTAAGTTAGGCGCGTTGTATGTAGAGGAAGGCAATTTATCAAAAGGGATTTATTTATTAGAAAAAGGATTGAAAAATAAAGAGATAGACCCCTTGGTTTTGTATGAATTAAATTATCATTTAGGGATTGCTTACTCTCATAAGCAAAAATGGGATAAGGTAAAAAATCATTATTTAACCGCGACGGCTATTGATATTTTACCGACTCTGAAATTAGGAGCCTATAATAATTTAGGCAATTTATATAAAAATGAGGGGGATTTAGCCGCGGCAGAAATCCTGTATAAAACGATGTTGCAAATTGACCCTAATTTTGCCATTGCTTATTATAATTTGGGCATGACTTTAAAAGCAATGGGACATTTATCAGACGCGATCGCGCTCTATCAGGAAGCCATTAGACTAAATCCAGAATATGCAGAAGCCTATCAAAACTTAGGAGTAGTATTTTATAAATTAGGGAGAGTCACGGAAAGTTTAGACGCGTTCAAAACCGCGATTAAACTTTATGAAAAATACCATTCCACAGAAGCGGAAAGATTACGTCAAGGGTTGAGAAATATGGGTTTAATGTAAATATTAAGAAAAATCTATCCTTTTTCTTAATATCTCTGGGAGACTTGCGGATATGACTTTTCTCATAAAGATTTTCTTAGGTTGATGAGGAGAAAACCTTGTTATCATAAGATTAAGGTGGAAAAAATGATCGCCTTTAAGTAAAAATAACTAAGCAAGGAGTTAAAAGAAAAAGTATGCGGGTACTGTTAGTCGAAGATGAACCCGGAATTTCCCAATTTATTAGTCAAGGATTGCGAGAAACGGGCTATATAGTAGATGTAGCCCTGGATGGAGAACAAGGAAAAAACATGATCTTCTCTAATGAGTATGATGTGATTATCCTTGATATCATGCTGCCGAAAATAGATGGTTTAAAACTACTAGGAGAAATGCGATCGCAAAAAAATCTCACCCCCGTATTACTCCTTACCGCGAGGGATCGCGTAGAAGATCGAGTGAAAGGATTGGATCAGGGGGCCGATGATTATTTAGTAAAGCCCTTTGCCTTTAATGAATTATTAGCGCGTCTGCGGGCCTTACAACGTCGTCCTCCCATACAGTGTGAAACACTATTACAAGTAGGGGATTTAACAATGGATCTCGTCAAGCGAGAAGTGAGAAGATCCGGTCATTTAATTGACTTGAGCCCCTTAGAATTTAATCTGTTAGAATACTTAATGGAGCATCAAAATCAAGTGCTAAGTCGTACTCAAATTGGGGAGCACGTTTGGCATTTAGATTTTTATAGTAATTCTAATGTAGTGGATGTTTATATTGGTTATCTGCGACGGAAAGTTGATCGGGGATTTGATTATCAAATATTACATACGGTAAGGGGAATTGGTTATTGTTTAAAGGCAGAATAAAGGATGCGTAGATTATTAACATTTGGAAAACAAACCTTAAAAGTACGGCTGACAATTTGGTATATTTTACTCCTAGGTGCGAGCCTATTGCTCTTTAGCAGTTATTTATATCTACAATTGCAGAAAAGTCTGTTAACGCAATTAGATACCGCGTTATTGGTAACAGCATCTCAGACTTTAAATGATTTAGTAGAAGAAGATGGTCATCCTGCTTTCAAGAAAACAATATCTTCACAAGCTCTCGCCCAAAGGTTAGCTAATGGGGGTTTTGTCGTCCGTTTATTGGCAAAAGATGGTACTGTGTGGGATGGATTTGGCAATTATGAATCCCTACCCATATTTTTGCCATCACAAGTGGGGTATAGCAATATTAAAGAACATGATACCTTGTGGCGTGTCTATAGTCAAACGATTAACATAAACCAAGGATCTTGCCAGATAGAAGGATGTTTACAAGTAGCCCAATCCCTCAAACCCGTTGCCGCCGCGTGTCAACATCTTTTCACCTTAAGTATCATCGGATTTCCCTTAGTATTAATTGTCGCGGGAGTGGGGGGATTTTTCATTGTAGATCGAGCTCTTCGTCCGATTAATAAGATCATTGATATCGCGGAGGCAATTAATCCCAATGACTTTAATCAGCGGATCGGTTATCAAGGTTTACCCGATGAAGTAGGAAGATTAGCAACAACATTTGATCGAATGTTAGATCGAATGCAATTAGCCTTTGAACGGGAAAGACGTTTTACAGGGGACGCGTCCCATGAATTAAGAACACCTTTAACCGTTATTAAAGGTCGTATTGGTGTCACCCTCAGCCGAAATCGTAGTGCGGAAGAATATGAGAATACCTTACGAGATTTAGAAAGTGAAGCTGATCGCTTAATTCGTTTAACCAATGGTTTATTATTCTTAGCCCGATTAGCTCAAGAAGAACATAATTGTTATTGTGGTACATCACCCAGTTCCGAAACTCAAGAAAAACAACCTCATCCTTGTTGTAATCACACCGTTGATTTAAGTAATTTATTGAGTGTTTTAGTTGAGCAAATGTTGCCGATCGCGGACAATAAAAATATTCAGGTTAGTGAAAATATTCCCCCTGACTTGGAGATTAAAGGAAATGCGGATTATTTGACGAGTCTTTTTTTAAATCTCTTGGATAACGCGGTTAAATATACTCCCAGTGATGAGCAAATTTTGGTCGAAGCTAAATCCCTGGAAAATGAGATACAAGTGCAAGTGATTAATACCGGAAATGCCATTGCGCCTGAACATTTACCCCATTTATTTGATCGTTTTTATCGGGTAGAAGGGGCTCGATCGCGGGTGAATGGGGGGGCGGGTTTAGGACTCGCGATCGCCTATGAAATTTCCCGTTTACATGGCGGTGATATGACAGTAGAAAGTGAACAAAAAACCGAGTCCCCAATCATCGGGAAGACAGAGATATATCAGCCGGAAATAAAATTATCTTCACCTTCCGTATTATCCCGTCCCCATTACTCCCAAGATCGGACTATCTTTACGGTTAAATTCCCCCTCGTTAAATCTTAGTTATAGACATAAGCTAAGAGGTATTTCAACCCCATAAAGTAGGACAAAGCTCCTGCTTCCCAGAGACATCCTGCCTGTGGGAAGCAGGACTTTTAAATGCTTAAGAGCTTAGTATAATCTCAGTGCCTAGTTACAGAGTATAACTAGGTTTCTGGATAATTTTTTACCCTTAAGGAAGAGAAGCCATAAAATCGACTTCTTCTGGAAATTAAAATTTATCCCCTTGTCAAAAAATGTCAAATGTGATACAAATAGTAAATTAAACTTGCTTCAAACTATTAATACCAATCGGTGAAGCAGTTGGTAAGAAGAGGGCGATGGGGAAAATGAACGCGATCGCGTGACGAAAAAAATCCACCAAAAAAGTCTTTATTCTTTTATCTTCACCCCCCCTGAATTGAACCAGACTAGCCAATTCAGAAAATTTTTCTATTAACTTCTGCACAGATAAGCGACTATGAGTAATTCCTTTGAAAATGGCAAAAATGATAAAAATGTGATCCAAAAAATAGGGGACTCATTCTTATTGGGTACAAGATGGTTTGGCCAAACCCCAGAGCGAGCCCTCGCAGACGCGTATCAAGCCGCGTTAATGATTATAGAGATAGAAAATAAACATTTTTTTGGAAAAAAAGTTGCCATAGAAAATGGTGATTATAGTCAAAATATCTTCGATTGTTTTCAAGCCGATGTTGAGAAATATCTTAATGTCATTAAAAGACAGATTGGTGTTTTTAAACTAAGTCGTAATGTCGTCCAGAGTTCTAATTATGAATTTCTGGAAAAGTTAAGTTTTATTGATGAAATATTGACCCGATATCAAAGTAACAGTTCTAGTAATACATTAGCATTATCTCCTCTTAATGAATTTTCTCCCACAGTCCCTCTTGCCATGAATCAACCGAACCCACCGAAAAATACTGGGAAGGGTTCTCAAGAAGCCCAATATAAATTAATTGATGTCGAACCTGTCACGCAAAAAAAAGGTGTTTTACCCCGTTCGATTGGTCGCACTTTTGATAAAATCCGAAATGAGTTAGATGATCAATCAGAGGACACAGTTGTTGAAAATCTGCGGAGAACTCGTCGTAATACCAAGGTCGCACTTCGCACTTTTTTACTCTTATTGCTAATTCCGTTATTAGTGCAGCAACTCTCAAAACAAATTGTATTGTTTCCGGTTATTAATCATTATAGATTTACCCATGAAACACCGATTTTTATTAATTTTGAAGTGAAGGAAGAAGCTCTGGGGGAATTACAAACCTACGAACATGAACTCAAGTTTAACCGATTTCTGGAAAAAACAGAGCCTCTTTCGGAAACAGAAATTGAAGAAAAAATGAAGGAAAAAGCCAATGAGTTAGCGGAAGAATATAAGCGAAAAGGCAGTGATTCTATTAGTAATATATTTGCCGATTTGATCGGATTAATTTCTTTCGCGATCATTGTTGCTACGAATCCCCGTGGTATTGGCGCGATCAAGTCTTTACTTAATACTGTTCTCTATGATTTGAGTGATAGTGCTAAGGCTTTTTTGATTATACTTTTCACCGATATTTTTGTCGGATTTCACTCCCCTCACGGTTGGGAAGTGATTTTGGAAGGGGTATCATCTCATTTAGGTTTACCGGAAAATCGCACGGTTATTTTTCTCTTTATCGCGACGTTTCCCGTGATTTTAGATACTTTTATGAAGTATTGGATTTTCCGCTATCTCAATCAAATTTCGCCTTCTGCTGTCGCGACTCTCAAGAATATGAATGAGTAGAAGAAGGAAGAAGGAAGAAGGAAGAAGGAAGAAGGAAGAAGGAAGAAGGAAGAAGGCAGAGGGAAGAAGGAAGAAGGAAGTAAGGAAGAAGGAAGGAGGAAGAAGGGGGGGAAGGAGGAAGGAGGGCGCAGGAGGGATAAGGAAGGAGGAAGAAGGGAGGAAGAAGGGAGGTGGGAGAGGAGATGTGGGAGAGGGGAGGGGCGCGATCGTTCAGGTGAAAACCTAATATCTAATACCTAACCTCTGTTTTCTATTTCTCTGAAGAAAGTCTCTTATTTTGATAAACGTGAACCTCGCGATCGATTCCCTTAAAACGAAAATTTCCCATCGGTTGTAACCCATCTTGAGAGTTTAATAAATGATAAGTATCTTCACTAATCACAAACTCCCCTGGGGGACAAATTGTTTCCATACGAGAGGCTAAATTAATCGTGGCACCTAACACCGTATAATCAACCCGTTTAGAACTTCCCACATCTCCGATAACTGCTTTCCCGCTATTAATCGCAATGCGTAATTCAATCGGTTGTCCTAAAGCGCAACTGGCATTTAAACGCGCCAGTCGTTCTAACATTCCTCTGGCCGCGGCAACGGCCCTTTCTGCATGATCCTCTTGGCTTTCCGGTGCTCCCCAAAATGCCATTATACAATCACCAATAAATTTATCTAAGGTTCCTCCAAAGGCAAAAACTTCTTGTAACATTTCTTCAAATAAATTATTTAATAATGAGGCAATTTGAGTGGGTGTTAAACGCTCAGAAATCGCGGTAAATCCGACGATATCCGCAAACATAATACTAATTTCTCCTTCTAAGGGGGCAATACGATCATCTTGTAAAACAGAGGCTCTCATTAAATGTTGTACTACCGCGGGGGAATGATAGCGTTGTAACTTTTGACGCAGCATTTCTTCACTTCGTAATTGACGCGCTAATAACCATCGTTGTACACTAGAAGCCACCAGATTTGCTAAGGCAGAAAAAAAGCTAAGATCCTCATCCCCTCCGGCTTGCCAATAATCGAAAGATAAATGGGCATCCCCATATAATACCCCAACCACTTTATTTTCATCCCAAAGGGGAACGGCTAAAGCACTACGAATATCTTTAAAGACTATACTCATTTCACTTTCAAAGCGTTCATCATCTTGAGCATTAGATGTTTTAATTGCCACTTGTTCAGCAAAAGCTTTTTGACAGATAGTTCGACTAATCCAACTACCATCTGTCGGCATTTGTTGTTGTTCAAAAGGTGTTTTTGCTGCAAATTTAATTAATTCTAATTTTCCGGTGGAACTCACATCAATTAATAGGGCTAATCGTTCAATGCCTTTCAGTTCTCGAAATACTACTTCTTTGACTTTGCCAAAAATTGCTTCGATTGATTCTGCTGAATTTAAAGATTTCGCGATTTCTACTAATTCTTTTAAACGGTCGATCGCCCGTTGATAATCACCGACATTTTCTGGTTGAATTTCCGTTTGTATCCATTGTTTTTGCAGTTCTTTAGCTTTCCCTATTAAAGTTCTGCCCCCACTTTTGCCACTGAAAGACATGGGGTTTTTGGGCATAGTAACAGCTTCGGGAAATTCTAAAATAACTCGGATAAAAATTTCATCTAATTTGATGAAATCACCATGATTTAATTTCGCGGGACTCTGCAAAATTTTATTATTTAATATGGTATGATTTTTGCTTCCCATATCTTCAATCATCCAGACACCACTTGCCGTTTTAAATAAACGGGTATGAGAACGAGAAATGCCTGGTAATGCTAATTGTAAATCACATTCAACAGAACGACCAATCACAAAAGGATCGTGAGTGACGGTAACTGTTTTAGGATTGGTTCCTTCAATTTGTAAATTTAGTATGATTTCAGACATAATCCCCAAATATTTATTGACAAGTTATGCCAAACAGACAGAGATGTTATTACAGTTTTTCCATAGAGTGCGGCCTTGTCAGGATGATCAGAGGTTTTCCCTGTCTTGCCATCCTCAACCCCACAGAGGTCAAAATTGTCTCATCTTAACTATTTCATGCCTAGCAAGCAATGGGACAAAGTGCGTAAGATCGATCGCGGATAATCAGACAAAGGTGAAAAATGATAAATAGATATGCTCCGATCGCTCCCAAGGTGAGTAGTCGGTATTTATCCTTTTCTTGACCCCTATAAGTCCCTGATCTAAGATACCGCTTTCCCCTTCTACTTTAACTCACATTTGAGGGGTTTAGCCCATTTTTAATACAATTGTGGAATTTTGTGACGGACAATTTTTCGGGTAAAAAGTTGTAAATGTTAGGAAAACTTGGCAAAAAAACACCCTAAATATGTTAGGATATTATACCCAAATGGCACAAGTAATACCTCATCTGATACCACTTTGCTACATTAATAATACATCTCCTAAACATCATAGAAAAGACAGGGTTCGCCTACCCTACAGTAGTTTTGGGAGATGTCTATATAATAGTAACGAAGTATCTGGCAAAAAAACGGTTTCTCGCACCCTAGATAGAATCAAAGAAACCGGGTTTTTCCCCACCTCTTCGCTTCTCAGGAAGTATCTCGCCAAAAACCCGGTTTCTCGCCACCACAAATTATGATACAATAAATCTCAGTGTGATTCTCTACCCCCTCGCGATCGCGGATGAAAACAGAGGCCAAGCTTAGGCCAATCTGATTGAACAACTCCTGACTGGCCCCAAGGGTGAGGAGCCGCAGATTTTACAGGCTAACTTAGAATTAGTGGAGTGTGACTTTCTGTGGTGTCAAGATTATTGGCGAGTAATTATGGAGGAAAATAAACGATGAATTTAGAACAAGCTGTTTTAGATAAGTTGCGGGAATTGCCCCCGGATAAGCAGCAAGAAATTTTAGATTTTGCTGAGTTTCTTCAACAAAAAAATAGTCCGAGAAAACCTCTAAAAAGCGTCAAAGGAATGTGGGCTAATTTAGATATCGAGATCACGGAAGAAGATATCGCCCAAGCCCGACAAGAAATGTGGGGAAATTTTCCCAGAGAGGATATTTTATGACAGCCGTTGTTGCCGATACTCATACAATTATCTGGTATTTGCGCGATACTACTCGATTATCTCCAGTAGCAATGATGGCTTTAGATGCCGCATTAGCAGAAAGCTATCCGATTTATGTTTCCGCGATTTCTGTGGTAGAAGTTGGCTATTTAGTGGAAAGGTATCGGTTGCCAGAAGAGGCATTTGGGCAGTTAATTAATGCTTTATCTGATTCGAGGACTGGGTTAGAAATAGCCCCTCTGGATTTAATTACAGCACAAACTTTGCGTCAGATTCCCCGCGATGTAGTGCCAGATATGCCAGATAGAATTATTGCTGCTACTGCTTTATCTTTGAATCTTCCCTTAGTCACCCGCGATGGGAAAATTCAAGCTTTAACTACTATTCAGACAATTTGGTGAAATGAAGAGAAGAAACCGGGTTTTTTCCCAAATCTTTGCAATGTAACGAAGTATCTCGCAAAAACCCGGTTTCTGGCCTCCGCGCCGAATTAAAAAAACCGGTTTTTTTCCCATCTATAAGCCTGTAATATCTTCGCAAAAACCCGGTTTCTGGCCACTTTTACAGTAACAATGGCTCAATTTTGATTTGCACCTCCTCAATTACATCTTCAGATACAGACTCAACGAATCGAACACCGCGAGCTTTCCAGTCTAAACACTTGATTTGATCGGTAAGAATTACTCCTTGAACTTTCAATCCAGTGGGTAGAGGAACTTCAAAAGGATACCCTTTTTGTTGTTTTGTAATCGGCATAAATAAAGCTAAGGAGCTTTTCTCATTGTAAGCACGAGGCGAAAGCACAAAAGCAGGTCTAAGTCCCTTTTGTTCGTGTCCCTTAGTTGGGTCAAAGTCTAAATAAACGATATCGCCTCGACTCGGAATGTAGGGATTGGATTGTGTCACCAAACTTCATTCCCCACAGCAATTCCACTATCAATCTCATTATGAAGATTCTCAGGAGTAATAGCTTCAACCAACTCCTCAAGGGAATATCGCCGACGAGTTATCGGCTCGATTGTTAGCTTACCATCTATCAATACAAACTGCACTTGGGAACCCTCAGCTAAGTTAATCTCTTTAGCTAAATGTTGTGGAATCCGAACAGCAAGACTGTTTCCCCACTTGGCGATCGTTGCAACCATAACCTAATCCTCTAGTTAGTGATATTACTCTGAGGAATTCACTTTTTTCAATGATGTATATACAGAGTGTCTACAGTATAGCAGCTAAGTAAAAGGTTGACAAGTTGCAAGATTCTTTTATCTCTTAGTCCGCGTAGGCGGACTTTGTTAGTGTAGTTGCGGTTTTAACCGCCAAACCATCTCGATACAGAATCAAAGAAACCGGGTTTTTCCCCACCTCTTCGCTTCTCAGGAAGTATCTCGCCAAAAACCCGGTTTCTCGCCCCCCAATTATGCTAACATCAATCTCAGTGTCATTCTCTACCCCCACGCGATCATGGATGAAAACCGCGCCCAAGCTTATCTACAATTGATTAACGCGCTGCTGACTTGCCCCAACGGTGAGAAACCGAAAATTTTAGAGGCTAACTCAGAATTGCTGGATTCGGGGTTTCTGCAAATTTGCGAGGTAGTAGCAGAAAAATTGGCAGAGGAAGGCCAGGAAAATCAGGCTCACTATTTACGAAATTTTGCCAGCCAAATATGGGAATTTTGGGAGATTAATGATGAGGGAGAGAGCGATAACTTTGAGGGTAATAATCAACAAAAATATTCAAATTTTATTCGACAATTATTGCAAGCAGAACAAGATAGCAAGAGCGATGTTGTGGTAATTTACCCAATGCTGGCTCGACGGCAATATCTCCTCAATGACCGTTTTGCCGAGATTTTACAGCAAGTAGCTCAAAATTTAATTGCTGATGAAAATCCAGAAAATATTGAATCAATTATCGCCGTCATTGGAAATTTGAGTATTCATATTAGTAACTTTTTGCTGGGAAATACAGCGAATAATATTGAAATTGCGATCGCCGGTTATCAAATAGTTTTAAGTAATCGGGAATCCGGGAGCGAAGATTGGGCAAGGACGCAAAATAATCTGGGAAATGCCTACTGGAAGAGAATTAGGGGAGATGAAGCAGAGAATATCGAAAACGCGATCAAGTGTTACACTGCCGCATTAGAAATTTACACCCGCGATGGCTTTCCCAAAAATTGGGCAACGACGCAAAATAATCTGGCAATTGCCTACTATAGAAGAATCAAGGGAGATCAAGCAGAAAATATCGAAAACGCGATCGCATCTTACAATGCAGCATTAGCAGTCTATACCCGCGAAGCCTTTCCCCAAGATTGGGCAGGGACGCAAAATAATCTGGGAACTGCTTACTTATACAGAATCAGAGGAGATGAAGCAGAGAATATCGAAAAGGCGATCGCATCTTACACTGAGGCATTAAAAGTCTACACCCGCGAAGCCTTTCCCCAAGATTGGGCAACGACGCAAAATAATATGGGAACTGCCTACTTATACAGAATCAACAGGATCAGAGGAGATGAAGCAGAGAATATCGAAAAGGCGATCGCATCTTACACTGAGGCATTAAAAGTCTACACCCGCGAAGCCTTTCCCCAAGATTGGGCAGGGACGCAAAATAATCTGGCAAATGCCTACCGTGACAGAATCAGTGGAGATCAAGCAGAGAATATCGAATATGCAATCAAGCTTTATCGCAATGCTTTAACTATCAGAACTTGTGAGAATTTCCCGAAAGACCATACAGCAACTTTCTCTAATTTAGGTGATCTTTACCGAAGTAACCAGCAATGGCAACTCGCTTATGATACCTATGCCCCCGCGATTGAAACAGTAGAATTTTTACGGGGTGAGATTCATTCTGGCGATGAAACAAAACAGAAATTAGCTGAAGAATGGAATCAACTCTATTTGGGCATGGTAGAAGTTTGCATCGAACTACAACGCTACACCGAAGCTGTGGAATTTGCCGAACGTTCTAAGGGACAAAATTTAATCGAGTTACTATCAGTGAAAGATTTGTATCCTCAAGGAGAAATTCCTCGCGAAGTACGCCAAGAATTACAACAGTTAAGACTGAGAATTGCCGAAGAAAATCAACGGTTAAAACAAGCTGAAGAAAAAAACTATGACATCATCAACCAACTACGCCAAGATTTAGCGGCAAAATATCCCTATACACCTCTCAAATTTGGTGAAATCAAGCAATTAGCCGATGAAAAAACCGCCATTGTAGAATGGTACATTTTGGGCAGTAGTTTTTGTGCTTTCATCATCACTAATAATAACTCCCAACCACAATTTTTATCATTTTCTAAGTCGGATTTAAAACGGTTAATTGATTGGACAATTGCATATTTACAAGATTATTACAGTAACCGTGAACAATGGCAAAATAGCCTAGAAACCAAACTAGCAAACCTAGCCCAAATCCTTCACATTGATAAAATAGTTAATGCCATTCCCAAAACCTGCGATAAACTAATCCTAATTCCCCATCGTTACCTGCACCTTTTCCCTATCCACGCCTTACCTGTCAGCGGGGAAAATTGGCAACGCTTTCACTCTGATAACGAAACTTGCCCTCTAAATTCCTATCTGATTGACTGCTTCGAGCGGGGAGTTTCCTACGCCCCCAGTTGCCAAATTCTCCACCAAGTCCAAAAATACAAACGGGGTAAATTCGATAAATTTTTCGCCATTCAAAACCCCACAGATGACTTGATGGCTGCTGACATGGAAGTAGAAACTATCAAAAATATCTTCCCAAACCCAGAAATTTTAGCCAAAGAAAATGCCAAAAAAGGAAAACAATCAGAGGAAAAATTAGAAATCGCGGAACGAGTCGCCGACAGCCATCATCTATTCTTTTCCTGTCATGGTTCTTTTGATCAAGAAAACCCCCTGCAATCTGGATTAGAACTAGCCGATGGCACTCTCACCCTAGAAGAAATATTCCGCTATTTCAACCTCAGTGAATGCAGCCTCGTCACCCTTTCCGCCTGCGAAACTGGACAAGTTCGACTCGATAACACCGACGAATACATCAGCCTTACCAGTGGTTTCCTATTGGCGGGTAGTCCCAGTTTATATGTTACTTTATGGTCAGTAAATGCCTTTTCTACAGCCATTTTACTGATGAAAACCTACGAAAATCTCTATTACCAACCCGGTAAACTCGCCTTGGCATTAAACCAGGCACAAATCTGGGTACGAGATACAGATGTCCAAGGTTTTCTGGATTGGACAAACCAATGTCACCTTTTAGACCAAAAATGGCGAGAAACTTTACAACGCAATCTAAACAGACAATCGACAACTCAGGGAAACCATGCTAAAATATACCAAAATCCTTATCACTGGGCTGGCTTCTGCGCGGCAGGCAAAGGAGAGCAAAAAATGACTAATAGCATCACCAAAATAGAAATTTTCCAGCAACTTATTCAAGAGTCAGATTTATTTGTCAATCTGAGAGAGGCTTTAGTTTCTCTTAAAGATCAATTGACAGATGACGATGAAACTAATGTTAAAATTATCGAAGAGTGGATCGAGAAACTACCAGAAAATGACAAAAATAATATACTAGGAGAGTACGAACATCGTCAATTAAACACAGAGAAAATAGGCAGAGATGGGAAATCACCTACTAAGCCGGGACACAAAAGTAAAAGCTTGATAGAAAGCATAGAAAATGCTACTGTCGCGGCCGAAAAATCTCCCGAAAAAGATCCGAAATCCTCTCCATGAAAAACTTTAGTATCAGTGTTTGTTTTTTCCATCTAAATCAGACTTTAGCTGAACCTACCGATCAAGTTTCACCTAAAGCCGATTTAATTTGGGAAAATCTGGTTAAACTAAGTGAAAAACTACCTTTTGCTGAACTAAAAGATTTAAAATCTAAATTAGTCTGCTATGAGTGGGATGAAAAATCCAATGTTTTCCAGCATAAAACAGAAGCCTTAAATTTAATTAATCAGTGGATAAGTAAAGATCAAAAATCGATCGAACTAACTGCTATTAACCAAAATGGATTGACAATTAGTGGGAGTCTACAACCCTTTTTATTACATGATACCTACGCTTTTGATCTAAGTTTATATCCCGAAGATGCTGATCAAGATATCACAGGGCAAAAACTCAATCTATTTGAACCTAGTAGCTTATTCTTAGATAGTTCAGAAAATACTCTCGGTGAAACTATCTGGATTTGGGGACAAACAGAAATAGACGATGAAAAATGTCAAGATGTAGCTGATAGATTCGTTAAAATTTTTCTGAAAAAGACTAAGTTTACAGCTAGATTAGTCGATGAGGGTAAATTATTCAAAGTTCCATTATTTCAATATGAAATTAGCCAAAGAAATCAGCCTAATAAACTCTATAAGATTTTAGTCTGGATTGACAATAAGGCGATTAATCCAGACATTACCCCAGTTTATGACGATTTAATTGGGTCACTCTGGACTCGCCACAAAATTGAATATGCCTACGAAAACGCGCGAGAAAGCTATAGTGAAGCCAGAAAAGTTTATAGTCAACTGGAAGCAAAGATTAAAGAGTTTAAGCAAAATCAACCATTAGAAGAACTGCAAAAAATTCTGGAATTAATGCCAGAATTATCTATGCAATATCAACGGCAACTGAGAAATATACAAGCCCATTATAGCACAATCAAAACTAATCAGATTAACTATCAAAATCACTTAAAAAAATTCTGGCAACCGGGCGATATTTCTAGTTGGCAAGACTTTGGCGAAACTACCTGTAAGCGGTATCTTGATCAGATAGAAACCTATCTCGAATATATCAAACCGGGTAAAGACTTAATCAGCGAATTTATCAATACATTACGGGGTTTAGTGGAAGTTGAACAAGCCAAGCTCGATCGCGCTGAAGCAATTAGAGAAAAAAATAGCGATCGCGAATTACAAACCCTCATCGCCGTTGTGGGTGTAGGAATCGGTGCGACTGGAGTTGCCGCGACTGCATCACCTTATCTCATTGAAGCCAAGCCAAACCAAAAATTGACCCTCATTCCCCTTCGCTTCTCCCCTGATTTTGGTATAAACCCCCCCCATCACTTAACACTGTCCCTTCTTTTCAGCTTAGGCGCGGGTTTAGTGGGAGTCGCGATCGCAGCCAGAGCAATCAGATATATTCAGACACATGAAAATAGCACGATCGCGGGTATTATTAAATTCCTTTTACCTAGTTCCCAAAGTCCAGAAGAGCCGATTTCTCAGCAACAAAACAAGCGCGATCGCGCTCCCGCAAACAACAATAAAACTCAACCCTAGACATAGATAACTAATGTCATACAGTGATAAACTGTCATCTCACACCAGCAACCTCTTCGGCTTTTGTATTAACAATTACCGGAGTTTCCGTTGACACACACTTCGGTTGATAAACACTTAAATCAAACCAAAAAGTTGTTCCCACTCCCACCTCACTGACTAAATTAATCGAAGTATGATGTTTCTCCATAATATTCCTGACAATGGATAACCCTAACCCCGTTCCTTCTAAGGTATGCACTCGATTTTCCACTCGGAAAAAACGATCAAATATCGCGTCTTGATCCTCTGGATCAATCCCAATGCCTGTATCTGATATCTCTATTCTTACTAACTGAGGTTTCTCCGAATCATTAATATTTTCCTCTGGCGGTAAGCCATAGGCACGAATCATTACCTTCCCCCCAGAGGAGGTAAATTTTAACGCGTTTCCGACTAGATTCCCAAAGACTTGCAATAATAAATCATAATGCCCTAACACGAGGGGTAAATCCGGGGGTAATTCCTGACTTAATTCAATTCCCTTATCTTTAGCATTTAATTGATAAGTCCTCAAGGTTTGTTCGACGGCTTGGGCGATATCTACTCCCGTAAATTGATAAATTCGACAGGATTCTAACCGTGATAAGTCTAAGACATCATTGACTAATCTTGTTAAGCGATCGGTTTCTTTATTCGCGGTTTCTAAAAATTCCCGCCGCTCTTCTAAACTTAACTCTTCTCCGTATTCATTCAGGGTTTCAATAAAGGATTTTATGTTAAATAATGGAGTCCTTAATTCGTGGGAGACATTACTAATAAATTGACTTTTTGCCTCGTTTAATTCCACTTCACGGGTGATATCTTGAATTGTCATCGCGATGCCTTTCAGACTATCTCGGTAATCTTCATCGTAATTTTCATCGGGTTTTTGTTGATAAGATGTACATTCGATCGCGCTAGGACGACTTATTTGTTCACAGATATTTTCCTGATCCCAAATACAGCTTTTACAGAGGGGATCTTCCCCAGGAGATTTATGTAAAATCACCGTGGTAACTAATATTCTAATTGTACGATTGATCGGTTCAGTTAAAGAACAACGAAAGACATCACTATCGCGATCGCCCTTCGCAATTTCCTTCAAAGGACGACCTAATTCTAATTGTACTTCAGGGGGTAAATGTAACAAAACATTAGAACCAATCACACTTTTTTCTTCCCAATCAAACATTCGTCGGGCCTTGGGATTGACTAACATAAGCTGCAAATTGGCATCTAATAAAATCGCACCATCGGCAATAGTAGAAACCAGAGTTTCTAATTTCGCTTTTTCCGCGGTTAACTCTTCAATATTTTGTTCTTCATAACTCTCTAACTTTTCCGCCATCTCATTAAAACTAAAAATTAATTCTCCTAATTCTCCCCCCAAGGGTAAATCAACCCGTTGTTTAAAATTGCCACTAGCAATATTTTTTACCCCAAAAACTAATTCTTTAATCGGTTGAGTAATTGTTAAGGCATTAAAAACCGCGCCTAAAATTACCATTACCCAAATTGTGACAAATACCGCGAGGGTGACATCGCGTGTTAAATTAGAAGAAATGACGACTGTGGGGTTCGGATTAATACCAAGGGCTAAAACTCCTAAATATTTCTTTTCGTGAACGATCGGCACAAACACATCTGTAACTTCGCCATCGGGGGTAGAATGCTGTTTTACTAAGGCAAAGGGGGAAAAATTACCTGCTTCTACATTCGCGGTAAAGGCTTCGGGTAATTGAATGCGACGTTGTAAGGTTAAACTATTTTTTACTTCCGAATCTGAGAAGGGAATGCCTAAATAAATTTCTCCGGTTTCATCCGCGTATAACATATAACGGATACTGGAAGTTCTGTTATAAAATTGTCGTGAAAATCGTGATACTTCACTTTTGTTATTTTCGGCGATAAGGGGCGCGACATTCGCGGCTAATAGCAATCCTAAATCACGTCCATAACGAGTATCATTCAATCTAGCATCAACTTGAATGGTGTTAACTGCCCAAAAAGTTAAACCACTCATCACCAGGGATACTACCAAAGTAGCCGCGGCCATTAACCGAGTTTGTAAGGTGAAGTCGCCCCACCAATTGGCAAGAATTTCTCCGATTTTTTTTAAGATTGTCATTTTCTCTATGAAACTTTTTATGGTTAACTATTGTTAGGTATTAGGTGTTAGCTGGGAAGAGGTATTAGGTTTTAGGTATTAGGTGTTAGCAGAGAAGAGGAGTTAGATTTGAGGAGTGAGGTTTTAGGTATTAGGAATAGAGAATAGTTCACAATTGTTAACCTTCTTCCTTCTTCCTTCTTCATTCTTCCCTCTTCCTTCTTCCTTCTTCCTTCTTCCTTCTTCCCTCTTCCCTCTTCCTTCTTCCCTTTTGCGTCTTCTTTTGTTAACGATTAAGAACGCGATAACCGATATCACGGCGATAATACATTCCCTCAAAGTGAATGCGATCGAGGGCGGTGTACGCGTTATTAATCGCGTTTTCAAAGGTTTCACCTAACGCGGTGACGCCTAAAACTCGACCCCCATCGGTGAGTACCTGTTGATCCTTGAGTTGAGTCCCCGCGTGAAATACCTTCGCGCCGGAAGCTTCCGCGTTTTCGATACCCGCGATCGCGTAACCTTTTTCATAGACACCCGGATAACCCTTAGAGGCTAACACAACACAGACAGCCGCGCCCGGTTTCCACCTCAGAGGGGGTAATACCCCTAAGCGCTGTTGACAACACGCGAGGATAATTTCTTCTAAGGGAGTGTCTAAGAGGGACAAAACGGGTTGGGTTTCGGGATCGCCAAACCGACAGTTAAATTCTAAAACTTTTAGCTCGCCTGTGGGGGAAATCATTAAACCCGCGTACAAAACGCCCCGATAGTCTATACCTCGTTTTTGTAAAGTCGCGATCGCGGGTTGTAAAACTTCTGTTTCGATGCGCGCCATTAACTCCGGGGTGACAAGAGGCGCGGGCGCGTAAGCCCCCATGCCTCCGGTATTGGGCCCCCTATCCCCATCACCGATCGCCTTATGATCCTGGGCAGGAAGGAGAGGAATAATCGTTTTACCATCAGTAATTGCTAAAATAGAAGCTTCTTCTCCCATTAAAAATTCTTCGACAATGGCGACAAGATTATCTTTCCCAAACTCTCCACTAAAAATAGTATCAATCCCTTGATGTGCCATTTCCATAGTGGAGGCGACGATCACACCTTTCCCTGCTGCTAAACCATCAGCTTTAACCACAATAGGCACGCCTTTTTCGGTAATATAAGCTTTGGCTTCCTTGGCATCAGTGAAAACCGCCGCGATCGCGGTAGGAATACCTGCTTCTAACATTAAATCTTTAGCCCAAGACTTACTGGCTTCGATTTGAGCCCCCGCTTGAATCGGTCCAAAAACCATAATATTTTGCTTTTGGAAATAGTCAGTAATGCCTAAAGATAAAGGGACTTCTGGTCCGACAACAACCAGGGAAATATTATTTTCTTTAACAAAATTTCCCATTCCTTCAAAGTCTTCTACTTTAAAGGGGATATTTTGACAATTAGTCAGAGTCGCGGTTCCCCCGTTCCCCGGAGCACAAAAGACTTGTTCCACTTGCTTTGATTGTAAGAGTTTCCACGCGATCGTGTGTTCTCTTCCACCATTACCAACTACCAATATTTTCACGTTAACCTCTACTGATGTTTAGATGTTTTGGAGACTGAGCCTTTATTCAGTATCTCATAAAGTGTCCGAAAAATAAAGACGAATGAAAAAAGGAGTTAATATGAGTAACCTATCGGAAAAAACCCAACATTCGGTTCTGTTACAAAGAGGAATTAAAACTGATAAATATGCCAGATTTTTAGGAGGAATAGAAGGTGTAAAATCACAGTTGTCAAGTCCTCTTGACGTAGTGAGAATTTCAGCATTGTATGAAGCATTAAAATACGGTAAGCAAGGACTCAAATTAATTTTTGATTGTTTGAAAAATGATGAGGGAGAAGTACAGAAAAATGCTTATCAAATCCTATGGCTACGGGGCAACCCAAAAGGAAAGCAGAAATTAGTTAAATATTTTCCCGTGCGCTCAGAAGTCGGTATTGATTATAGTTTTTTACAGGATGCACTCTCCGAAGGTAACTGGAAAGAGGCGAATCATCTAACGGCTTTAATAATGATGGACATCATTAAAGAGCAAGGGAATAACGTTCGAGAATCGGTGCAAAATTTTCCCTGTATTGATTTAGAGACAATTGATCAATTATGGTTAAATGCTTCTAATTATCGTTTTGGTTTTTCTGTCCAAAAAGGCATTTGGGAAGATGTGGGAAAAAATTCTGAGCAATTACAGGAGTCTATTGGATGGCAAAAACATCTTGATGATATCGGTGTTTGTCATCTCCCCCTTTCTGATTATGACTTTTCTATCAAAGCACATTTCGGTCATCTTCCGAGTTGGTGGTTTTTAGGGGGTTGGATTGATCACGGAGATGATAATTCTCTGACAATTTCAGGGAATAATCGCTTATTAGCTGGTTTTTATAAGTATATTCTTGAGGAAGGATGTTCTTATTTATTCCCTCGTTTAGATGTTTGTGATATTAAATAAAAATCTCAATCAAATAAGGAAGAGGAAAGAATGAAGAGGGAAGAGGGAAGAGGGAAGAGGGAAGAAGGAAGAGGGAAGAGGGAAGAAGGAAGAAGGAAGAAGGAAGAGGGAAGAAGGAAGGAGGAAGGAAGGAAGAACGAAGAAGTAATAAACCACCAGCAGAGGGATAATCCCATTTTTGTAGTAGTTGGGGGAGCCTGTATGTAGCGCATAGCATTCGGGCAAAGAATCTATTGCTCAAAACCGATAATTTATCATC
>JBEDKD010000291.1:0-3356 GCA_041172365.1 Cyanobacteriota bacterium
CCCCTCCTCCCTCTCTTCCCCCTCTTCCTTCTTCCTTCTTCCTTCTTCCCTTAACCGTTAAGTTTTTTGGATAAAAGTTGATTAGTCAACTTAGGATCAGCGCGTCCCTCCGTCTTCTTCATCACTTGGCCGACAAAAAATCCTAATAACTTAGTTTTACCATTACGATATTGTTCAAGCTCCTTGGGATTTGAGGCTAACACCTCATCGATCGCGCTTTCGAGAGCTCCGGTATCAGAGATTTGCACTAAACCCTTACTTTCTACTAACTGTTTGGGCGATTCACCTTTGGTTAATAACTCAGGTAAAATATCCTTCGCGATTTTGCCACTAATGGTACTCGACTCAATTAAACCAATTAACTCCGCGAGGTTTTCCGGTGTTAACGCGATCTCCTTAATTGTCAATTTTTCAGTCTTCAAATAGGCTGTGATATCTCCCATCACCCAATTCGCGGCTTGTTTAAAGGGAGCACCGAGGCCGATCGCGCTTTCAAAAAATTCTGCCACAGCGCGATCGTCGGTCAAAACCCTGGTATCATAGGCAGAAAGACCAATTTCTGACTCATAACGATGACGTTTTTGTGCGGGTAATTCCGGTAACTCCGATTTCCAAATATTTAATTGTGTTGAGGATACCTCAATCGGAGGTAAATCCGGTTCGGGGAAATAACGATAATCACTAGAACCCTCCTTACTCCGCATACTTATCGTAGTTTGTTTTCCCTCATCCCAAAGTCTCGTTTCTTGGATAATGGGTTCACCCGTTTCTAACGCGTTTGTTTGACGTTCAATTTCATAATCGATCGCCCTTTGAATGGCACTAAAAGAGTTCATATTTTTAATTTCCACCTTAGTCCCAAACTCTTTTTGCCCCACGGGACGCACGGAAACATTAACATCACAACGGAGAGAACCCTCCTGCATATTGCCATCACTTACCCCTAAATAACGGACAATACGACGTATTTCTTGCGCGTATTCTGCGGCCTCCAAACCCGAACGGATATCCGGTTCCGAAACAATTTCTACTAGAGCAATACCCGCACGATTATAATCCACCATCGAATAGGTAGAACCTTGGAGACGATCGCTACCACCATGTACTAATTTGCCCGCGTCTTCCTCCATGTGCAGACGAGTAATACCAATTTTTTTACAAGTCGCATTTCCCGCCTCATCTACTAATTCAATTTCTAACCAACCATTAGTCGCGATCGGTAAATCATACTGAGAAATTTGATAATTTTTCGGCAAATCAGGATAAAAATATTGCTTGCGATCGAACTTACTATAGGGTGCGATTTCACAATTCAACGCGAGTCCCGTTTTCACCGCGTACTCCAATACCTTCTGATTCAGTACAGGCAAAACCCCAGGCATCCCCATACAGATCGGATCAATATTACTATTGGGAGGAGTCCCAAATTCCGTCGAAGAGCCAGAGAAAATCTTAGTTTTGGTACTAAGCTGACAATGAGTTTCTAAGCCAATAACGGCTTCATACTTGGTTTTAACAGGTGCAGCACTAATCATATAACACGAAAAAAAAGGTGCAGTTATTAGCTTTATTGTATCTTGATCTGGACTTGTGTCCTCAACGCCTTACCCAAACTTGTCTTTTTGTGGTAGTCTGTCTGGAGCAAGGGGCTTCCACTCCAACCCCGAGCCCTCAGAACCGAATCACCAATCACCTTTTTGCTCTGAAGAACAATACTGACAATAACTGCTATTATTGGTAGCACCTTCCGTGACCATCACGGAAATAGTACCAATAAACTGTAGTTTATGCTACCATAAGGGTTCTGAGATTAGTCCCATCGAGGTCTTTTTTCATAAAGGTCAAGGATGGGACAAAAAATAAATCTCCTAAGCACAGTAAACCATCCATCCTAAAAAAGGGGTAATTATGGCAGACATCACAAAAGAAGAAATACGCGAAAGATTAGGCAATATTGATCAGATTCGTGACATTATTTTTGGCTCGCAAATCAGAGAACTTGATACTCGTTTTAACAAAATAGAATCGGATCTGTCTAACTTACAACAAGATATGCAGAATCGTCTCGATCAAGTCAAAACCGTTCTGCTCACAGAAATGAGAGCCTCCAATGAGTCCCTGGAAAAGAAACTCAAGTCCTTAGCATTAACGTCCCAAGAAGAGGGTGCTGATGTCCGCCAACAAATTGATCGTTTAAATCGTAAGTTCTCCGCGAATGTTGAAGCTTTAGATGAGTCTATTGATAAACAAACAACTTCTTTGCGTGATGATTTATCACAAACCAGAGATAAACTCCAAGAAGAAGTGCGTGTTCTCAAAACTCAAGTATTTGATGAATTAGAACGACGCTTTTCTCTGTTGCGCGAAGTGAAAGTTTCCAGGGATGATATGGCCGAATTACTTTTTGAACTGGGAATGCGTCTCAAGGGTAATGAATTTGTCCCCCAGTTAAAAGAAGCTGCCGATAGTGGCATTGATGGTGGTATCCTATTAACGGATAAGTCTCATAATTACCCAGGGTAAATAGCCATGACTTTAGCGAAAGAAAATCCAACCGAACTGAACCTCTCAGAGGAGGTGGTTTCTGCCGCTAAGGACGATGGGGCTGATCAACTCAACCAACTTGAACCTTTATTACGTCTCTTGATGGATCTCAACGGGGTTGAGCCCTCAAGGGAGAATGGGAAAGAAAAATCACAGCCGCAAGACTCCCAAGAAAACTTTCAAGAAATGATTGACGATCGCGCTCCAGTCGCTCTGGAATGGGAAAATAACTCTTCTCAACCCCAAGAGTCTCTCTTAGATGGCGCGATCGTTCCTTCTTCATCTCCTTGTGTCTCTCCCTCAGAGATCCCATCCTCAGTCCCTAAGCCCGCTCCCGATGCTTCTGAGGAGGCTTTAGAGGCTTTGCTGGATTTGCTCTTAGGCTCTTCGGGCTCAAAAACTACTGTCACAGAGACTCCTGTTTCTACTGCCCAAGAAACTGTCGCAGAAGTACCAGAAAAAGAAGCTCCTGTATTGTCATTTTTGTCGGAAATCGCGTCGATTTCCCCAGAGGAAGAAACCTCTCAACTTCCAGCACCCGAAAAAGAACTATTCACAGAGCAACCAAACCTTTCTCCCACTTCTGAAAACCTAGAAAAAGAACTTGTCACAGAGACAGAAAAATCATCGGTTTCCCCTTCAGCACCGGAAAAATCAACGAGTCCCCAGAGAAAATATCCTGTTGAGACAGAAACCCCTTCCTTTGATATCAAATCAGATGAATTAGTAGATCCCCTCTCACTATTACAGAATATTTTGATGGGAACCCAAATATCTGAGGTGAAGGAAGTCAATGAGTCTTTAGCGGATAA
>JBEDKD010000292.1:0-9392 GCA_041172365.1 Cyanobacteriota bacterium
CTTCCCTCTTCCTTCTTCCTTCTTCCTTCTCTAATATGGAACTTTAAATTTACTATGAGTATTGGGCAATTAATTCGTGCGGTTGAAGAGGCGGATTCGGCACTAAATCTTTTAAAAGCAGTGCAAAATTTAGCTGCCACTAAAGATGAGGAGGCGATTCCTATTTTAATTAAGGTGCTTGCATATAATAATCCGGGGGCCGCGATCGCGGCGATTGATGGATTAGTAAAGATTGGGACTCCCGCGGTAGAACCACTGCTAAAATTAGATAGTTATAATTATGGAGCGCGCTCCTGGGCGGTACGAGCGATCGCGGCAATAGGAGATCCGCGAGGTTTAGACATTTTACTCGATGCCACAATTAATGATTTTGCCTTGAGTGTGCGTCGTGCCGCGGCGAAGGGTTTGGGATCTATCCATTGGGATTTATTACCCTCCCAAAAGATTTCTCAAGCACAATTACAAGCTTATCAAACGCTATTACAATCTACGACAGATCCCGAATGGGTGGTGCGTTATGCCTCTGTTGTTGCTTTAGAAGGATTAGCGATCGCGGTTGTGGATAATCCGCCCCATTGGTTAGGAGAATTATTAACACAATTAGGGGAAATTGTCAAGAAAGATGTGACATTAGCTGTGAAAGCACGGGCATTATTCGCGCAAGAAAAATTGTCAAAAAAGTCTTAAGAGAAAATCTGAGTAATTGAGTTTTGGGTTAACCCTAAATCCCCTATCTAAAATTTGTAATAAGCCCTCCAGAGCTTATTACAAACGAAAATATGATTATTTAGCTAAAGCCAACGCGATCGCGCTTTCTAAATCACCTTGACTAAGATGGGTTAATATAAAAACCTCTTGTACAGTTTTACCTTGTCTAGCAATGACTTTAAAACCACCACGAATAGGTACAGAAATTCTTAAAGTTAAACGGGGAATATGACCTTTAACTTGACCAATAACACCCGGAGTAATCGTTTGAATGCCTTGATAATAGGTTAATCGTTCTAAAATGGGTATTAAACCGTCGATGTGAGTAGAATGATTCCAAACAAGACGACCTTTGTTATTCGATTTGGCAGTGGATGAGGTACTCATGGCAAAAATCCTAATTCAACATACCCAGTGTAAGCAATGGGATCTCGCCTTGTACAGTCAAAACTGATGGAAAAGGGAAAACTTAAGATTTGAGGAGAAATCTTTTCTCTCCCCCATATTTAAAATCGAAAAAACAAAATATATTAGGGCGGCATTTGCCAAATTTTGATGGTTTGATCCAGACTGACACTAATAATGGTTTTAGCATCACGACTGATATCGACTTGGGTAATGACTTGGGGATGAGCTAAAAGAGTATTAACCAGTTGCAGTTTCCCATTTTTAAATTTCCAAACTTGAAGGGTGTCACCACCACTGACCAAAGTTTGACCATTACTACTAAACGCGAGAGATTTCACGGAACTACTCTCGACGGTATCCATAACTTTCCCGGTTTGCAGATTCCACACTTTAATTTTATTATCGCCACCACTACTGACCAAGAAATTACCATAAATTGCCAGGGAATAAATGGGGCCTTCATGGGCTTTGATCGCGCGAATACTTTGCCATTTGGAGAGATTCCACCAACGCAAAATTTTATCTTCACTTCCACTCACTAAGACTTGACTATCACGACTAATTGCCAGGGCATTAATTGTAGCCTTAGTACCAGTAATAACACGGAGTTTAATCCCTTTTTGTAGATTCCAAACAATAATATTCTTATCTTCACCTGCACTAAAAATATATTGACCATTAGGACTAATCTCGACAGCATTAACCGGACTTTGATGGTCCTTGAGTGTGAACATTCGCATACGTTCTGGAGCATTCTGGAGATTCCAGATCATCACTCGTTTATCTTGATGACTACTGACTAAAATCTTGCCATTAGGACTTAAAGCCAGTGCTCGCCCCCCATCTGAACCCGGTAATGTCTGGAGAAGTTGACCATTTTTGGCATTCCAGATTTTAATCCTTTGATCGCTGGCGGTAATTACAGTATTGCCATTAGGACTTAAAACCATCGAGCGGATCGGAGATGAATCATTAAAAGTTTGTTGTAAAAATTGCAGACTAGAAGAAGCCTGCATCAACCAGATAGGATTAGTAGGAAAAGCACTATAGCGCATCACACCATAAATTTGAGTCCCCGTTAAACCCATCAAGAAAACCGCGCCTCCCGCCCAAAAAACGGGTTTCCAATCAAATTCAGTAGTGCGACGATAACCAGTTTTCTTACCATCTTTAACATCAGTACGATTACCCGTACTCGACTTGCTGCTCGCCTGAGTAGATTGGGTTGAGTTTGGAGCTCTTAAATTAGGGCTAGTGGGAATATCAGTCGTAGACGGACCCGCATTCAAATCAATTTCCGCCAAACACTGCATAATCATCTGGGGATTTTGAGGACGATTGCCAGGAAAGGGAGCCATCAAATAATCAATGACATCCGCGACTTGAGAGTGAATATGGGGGGCCGCCTTACGCCACATTAACTTACCTGTACGCGGATTTTCAGGGAAAGCCGTTGGCGGTTTCCCTGTCAATAAAAATATAAAGGTGCGCCCCAAAGCAAAGAAATCCGATTGAGGTACAGCCTTTCCCTGAGTTTGTTCTTGAGGGGTATAACCCGGAGAAACAATACCCGTAATATTCTGCCCCTGATCAACCTTCACCATGTAAGTCTTGGAGACTTCCCGTGCCGTCCCAAAGTCAATCAATACCAATTGACCATTGGGCTTACACATAATATTTTGGGGCTTAATATCACGGTGAAAATATTGGAGACGGTGAACCTGATCCAATATTTCCGTTAATTGTTTTAACCAATCCAAACATTGATCCTGGGTAATTGGCTTACCACGACTTTTCAGCCAATCTTGCAAATTTGCACCCTCAATCTTTTCCATCACTAAACAGTGATAGACCTCTTTGGCATTAGCAGGACTAAAGGTAAAATAACCATCGGTGTCAACTCTGGGAATACCCGGATGATGTAACCGACTTAAAACATCCGCCTCTTGTTTAAACAGGGCTACCGCTTTGGGATGAGATTTGAGAAGGACTTTTAAAACTTCACGAGTTCCCTTTTTGAGGTCCTCGATTTCATAAGTCTTACCAAACCCACCCCCACCAAGAGGAGCTACGAGCCGATAACGACCTTGCAACAGAAGTTCCGAGCCGCAAGAACGACAAGTTGAGCCGTCAGCATTGGACGGATCGGAAGGATTTGGGCATTTGGGATTGAGGCAATAACTCACAGCAGCCACATAACGCTGATTTCAGAATTCTCGTCCAAGTTCACTATAACTTGCACTGCTTCCATCTAACTAGGGGTTTATACTTTTTTGGCAATAAGCTCTCAGTGCTTTGGGCGGCACACGCTGGCTCCGCGGTGTCCAAAAGATGTTTTGGACAAGATACGCGATTAAATACTCACCCATAACTTTAATTTTACTTACCTAAGTTCCCTAGGGGATCAGGGCTTGGAACCCCTACTCCATTATGTCTTATGTTGACCGAGGGAAGGTAAGCCCCCTTCAGGTGTGAGATTTTAGATGTTAGGTTTGAGGTTTCAGGGGGAAGTGGAGGATTTACTAGGAGGACTATTTTCCAGAATTTTCCGTAAAATGCCAGTAATTATTTGACAAGACGTAAAACAATCGAGATAATCCGCTAGAATCAGGAAAGTCATAAATTCAAAGTATCAGTTAAGCTTTCCTTTTCAGTTTTTCACCTAAGACCTATCAAACTTAACATCTTCTTCCTTCTTCCTTCTTCGCTCTTCCTTCTTCGCTCTTCCTTCTTCGCTCTTCCTTCTTCGCTCTTCCTTCTTCCTTCTTCCTTCTTCCTTCTTCGCTCTTCCTTCTTCCTTCTTCCTTCTTCGCTCTTCCTTCTTCCTTCTTCCTCCTTCCTTCTTCCTTCTTCCTTCTTCCTTCTTCGCTCTTCCTTCTTCCTTCTTCGCTCTTCCTTCTTCCTTCTTCCTCCTTCCTCCTTCCTTCTTCCTTCTTCCTTCTTCGTTACTTCTAAGAGACAGGATGGAAGTAAAAGGCAAATCCTAAAACAGTATAAGCCGCTAAGAGGAGAATCCCTTCTAACCAGTTGGACTTGCCGTCAGAACTAATCGAATTAGCAATAAATACGGATACCGCGACCGCGATCAATTCAAAGGGATTAAAGTTTAAATCCATTGGTTGACCCAAAATTAACCCTACCAGCACTAAAACAGGTGCGACAAATAAGGCAATTTGTAAACTAGATCCTACCGCGACGGAAACCGATAAATCCATTTTATTTTTCATCGCGACTGTCACCGCGGTCGCGTGTTCTGCCGCGTTACCAATAATGGGGACTAAAATTACCCCCGTAAACAACGCGGTTAAACCTAAAGTCGCGGTTGCCTCTTCTAAGGTATCGACTAATAATTCTGACTCTACTGCGACGGCTAAGGTTGCAGCTAAGAGGACTCCGATCCATAGCAATATCTTAGGCTTATGAGGGGTATTTTCTTGATTTTCTTCCTCTTCTTGCTCTACGATCGCGACATCATAGAGATAAGTATGAGTTTTCATAGAAAAAAGAAGGGTCAAAACATAAACCACCATTAAAACGATCGCGACGGCACTAGACAATTTTTGCATAATGGGTTCGGCGATCCCAGGGGAGGTGACATTGAGGGCCGTTGGTAATAAAATCGCGATCACCGCGAGATTCATCGCGGAGGCATTCAAACGGGCGACAATGGGTGGGAATTCTTGCTCTTTAAAGCGTAACCCCCCCAAAAACATAGATAATCCCATCACCAATAATAAGTTCCCAATAATGGAACCCGTAATACTGGCCTTGACGACATCAATCAGTCCCGCGTTGAGGGCGACAATACCAATAATCAATTCTGTGGCATTGCCAAAAGTCGCGTTAAGTAACCCTCCTAAATTGGGACCGAGGACAACCGAGATTTCTTCGGTCGCGGTTCCCATCCATGCCGCGAGGGGGATAATCGCCAAGCCGGAGGTGATAAAGATCATGGATGATCCCCAGTGTAAAAAGTGGGCTGCGATGGATATGGGCAGAAACACCAACAGTGCTGAGATAATTGTGTTTGTATTGAGCTTCATGGGTAAATTTTAAGCTTTTTGATCAACTCTTACGCACTGTCACCAAAGAAACTAGATTTTTCACGTCAGACTGAGAATTTTTGGTACAGGAAACGACTGAGAGCGTAAGTTCTATAGATTTTAGGTTTTTTCGGGTACTTTTGCATTAATACAGAACCCTAGATTACCTAAAAATACAACTTGTTACAATATAATACTACATTTTTTGCCAAATCTTAAATTTTTCGTAGTTTTCCCATAGGACTCAGATAAAGGCTTTTAGAATCCTAAATGTCAAACTTCAACATTGAGTCTGTCACCATAGACTCCTTTCTCTGTTGCCACCCTTAAGTGCATGACATTACAGGAATTGAAAATGCGTGGGTTGGTTTTATTCTGTCTCGTAAATTGTTGATTTTTTTGTTGTCTTTGTGAGGATACGATCGCATGACTTCTCTTTTAGAAATAGTTTCTCAGTCTTCATTACAATTTATTCCTGATACGCGGGTTGTCGACTCCACGAAAACGAGGACAGGGGTTTTTGTCACCGTTCATGGTCATTTTTATCAACCACCACGAGAAAATCCCTATTTAGATGCCATTGAGCGACAACCTAGTGCCTCTCCTTACCATGATTGGAATGAACGGATACACCATGAATGTTATCGTCCTAATGCTTATGCACGGGTATTAAACGATCGCGCTGAAGTGATGGGAATCGTTAATAATTACGAGTATCTTAGTTTTAATATTGGCCCGACTTTGATGAATTGGTTGGAGCGTTATGATCAATCCGTTTATCAACGCATTCTCGAAGCTGATCGGAAAAGTTGTCAACGTCTCGATGGACATGGTAACGCGATCGCGCAAGTTTATAATCACATCATCATGCCTTTAGCGAATAAACGGGATAAAATCACCCAAGTTCGCTGGGGTATCGCGGATTTTCGTTCCCGTTTTGGTCGCGATCCTGAAGGAATGTGGTTAGCAGAAACCGCGGTTGATTATGCGACATTGGAAGTATTAGTCGCGGAAGGAATTCGCTTTATTATTCTAGCACCCTCTCAAGCACAAAGGTGTCGTCCATTCCCCACTGAAGATAATTTAGCTCCCCAATGGCAGGAAGTGGGAGGGAGTCAAATTGATCCGACTCGTCCCTATCGTTGTTATCTGAAAAGGACTCTCCTAGGGAGTGATCCTTTGAGTTTTCATCACACAAATAATGGTGATTTTCCTATCAATGGAAACATACCCTATATTGATATCTTTTTCTATGATGGGCCGATTTCACGCGATATGGGTTTTAATGATGTCCTCAGTAGTTCTGAGCATTTTGCTGGACGTATTTGCCAAGCAGTAAGGGGAGAGCATCGTCAATCCCAATTAATTTCCGTCGCGACGGATGGGGAAACATTTGGTCATCATAAAGGTGCCACGGAGAAATGTTTAGCTTACGCGTTTACCGAAGAGTTTCCCAAACGCGGTTGGACTGTGACAAATTTTGCCCATTATCTCAGTTTAAATCCTCCTACTTGGGAAGTAGAATTAAAGCCTGTCACCGCGTGGAGTTGTTCTCATGGCGTTGATCGTTGGCAAGATAATTGTGGTTGCGCGGGTGGTGGTGGTTGGCATCAAGAATGGCGACGGCCTTTGCGAGATTCGTTGAATTGGTTACGCGATCGGCTTATTCCTATTTTTCAAGAAAATGGTCGGAAATTTTTCCGCGATCCCTGGGAAGCTCGTGATAATTATATTGAGGTGATGCGCGATCGATCCACGGCCAATATTAACAAATTTTTGGCAAAACATCAAAACCATGAACTGAAAAAAATGGAAAAAGTGGACGCGTTACGTTTATTAGAAATGCAGCGTCACAGTTTGTTAATGTTTACCAGTTGCGGTTGGTTTTTTGAAGAAATTTCGCGCCCCGAAGGAGTGCAAATTTTACGTTATGCAGCAAGGGCGATGGAATTAGCGGGTGATGTCGCGGGAGTGCCTTTAGAAAAAGAGTTCATTACCCGTTTAGAATTAGCACCCAGTAATGTTGACTTATTCAAAAATGGTGCGGAAGTCTATCGTCAATTAGTAATAACTAATCAAATTAGTTTGAAACAAGTCGCGGCTCATTATGCCATTAGTTCTCTCTTTACCAACTATAAACGGGAACAGACCGTTTATTGTTATGAAGCGAAACAAATTGATTATCAAATGCAGCGAATGGGTTCCCTTACCCTGGCGGTGGGACAAGTAGAATTAACTTCAGAAATTACCCGCGAAAGCCAATTGTTAGTTTTTGCCGTATTACATTTAGGAGGTTGGGATTTCCATTGTTGTATTCAACATTTTGGTGGTCGTCGTTCTTATACATTATTAAAAGAACGATTATTTAACACTTTACCAGAAGGCTCCGCGGCTCATGCCATCTTAGAAATGGTGCGAATTTTTGGCGATCAATCTTTCAGTTTACGGGATTTATTTGCCGAAGAACGTCATCGCATTATGAGTTTATTAAGTCAAGAAACTCTGACCCGTTTAGACCAATTATATACCCAAGTATATCGGGATAATTATGGGATAATGATGGCATTTTATCGCGATGAATTACCTGTCCCTGTGGAGTTACAAGTCGCAGCAGATGTGGCTTTAAGTCATCGTTGTTTAAACGCGGCACGGGGGTTAGAGTCCGAAAGTAGTGAGGGTTATTTGGGGATTAATTCTTTAGTAGAATTAGAGGCGATCGCGACAGAAGCCACTAATTTACGTTGTCGAATTAATCATCCTGAAGTGCGACCTACTTTAGAACGGTTAGTGGTGCGCTCTTTAAACGTAATTCTCAATGAGCTCACATCGGAAGAATTAAATACCAAGAAGATGAAGGTGTTAGAAGAAGGAGTGGAAAAATTACAACGATTAATCACATTAGGCAAGAAATTAAATCTAGGTTTAGTCTTAGATAAGGCGCAAGAAGTGTATTTTATCTTTTTGCATAAACATCTACTTTCTTTGTCTTTGACATCAATAATAGAGGAGAAAGAGCCAGAAAAATTAGGAGAAATTTACTCAGAATTTTTCTCGGTTTCTCAGAAAAATTATCCTTTATTAAAACTGGGTGAATTATTAGAGGTGGATATTCATCCGGGGTTAAGGGCAATTTAACTCTGTTGTTTAATTGTTGAAAGTGAGAATATATAGGGGTGTTATAGTACACCCTTATATATTAGGGGAAATTATCAATCACGGAAAAGCTTTAAAAAGTTTTTTAAATCCTCAAGAATCGGATGAGAAAAATCCCAAATATCTCTTTTTTCTCTCATTATGTAATCAAAGCCAGCCATACTACACTTTTTTTCGGAACGTCCTTTTTCTTTCTTGGTACAAGTATCAAATTTTAGATAGGTACTTATCCAAAACTTATCAAATTCTTTTTGGTTTATTTTTTTGCCCTGATTTTCTATGCACAATTTCCAACTCTCCAAACAGTCAGCATAGATTGAGTCTTTCGCTTTGATGGATTTTAAGACAGTTTCTAATTCCCCTTTTCCATCAACATTAGTAAAATAGCAAGCAAACTTGAGAGACTCTCCATCTTCTGTAGGAATTTCCAGAAATCTTCCTGTAGTTAATAATTTTTCCTCATTGTGAAATACATTATTAATGCTATCATTAACAAAGTTAATTCTTTCCTCTGGTGTATCATTATCTATATCAATAATAATACCGACTTTTTGAATATCTCGTTTTTGAATTTCCGCCTTTAACTCTTTGAGAGCACCCGTTAAAGATTCTTTACTTAATCCATTCAAACACTCATAATCATCAATACAAATAGGATCATCAACTTTTATATCATAATTTAATTGACTAATGAGTGATTCCATAAATATTTTATCATTCTTACTTTCCACAATTAAAATCTTACTCACCGCGTACTCCTTTGCCCCGTTCCAGGGCATAATTTAATGTTTCTAAGTCCCGTTTGATCGCGACAATTTTATTAGTTTTTGGTCTTTTTGACATTTCAAAATAAGCCCCTAAACCCCGATAATTTGCACAGCCTTCATAGTTGCCCAATCCCACATCAGCAAAGGCTTCAATCATCTCTAAACTATGAGTAGTTGCAAAAATTTGTGTATCTAATTCTACAGCTAATCTAAATAAAGTTTTCCAAAAATCTCTTTGATTTGTATAATGAATGCCGTTCTCTATTTCATCGATCAGTAAAATTTTATGATCATTATTGATCAACTTTAAAAT
>JBEDKD010000293.1:0-6660 GCA_041172365.1 Cyanobacteriota bacterium
TCTCCAGTATCTTTCGTGCCTAGGTGGTGATACTTTTACCTCTGTCTTCATCAAGGATAATATGCCCAAAAAATTAACCACAAAGACACCAAGACACAAAGGGGTAATTTTCTCGACTTTGGGATGATATTCTTTCTCCAGTATCTTCTGCATCCCGCCCTAAAACTTCGTGCCTTTGTGCCTTCGTGGTGATACTTTTTCACACCTAATAGCCTATGTCTTCTTCTCGTTTAACTTCCTTAGATGTCTTTCGCGGAATCTCGATCGCGTCTATGATTCTCGTCAATAATCCGGGGAGTTGGAAATATGTTTATCCCCCCTTAGATCATGCTCAATGGCATGGTTGCACTCCCACGGATTTAGTTTTTCCCTTTTTCTTATTTATTGTTGGTGTCGCGATCGCGTTTTCTTTATCAAAAGATAATCCAGAGCTTCAACCTACCCACGCGATTTATCTCCGTATTATCCGTCGTAGTGCCTTACTTTTCCTCTTAGGATTAATGTTAAATTTTTCTACCATTCTTTTAGATGTTTGGTGGAATGGCGCACCCGTCGAAGCTTTTGCTAAACTTCGCATTATGGGGGTTTTACAACGCATTGGTTTGGCTTATTTTATTAGCGCGATCGTGATTCTTCATCTTTCTCTCCGACAATTATGGATATTAGCCGGATTATTATTATTAGGATATTGGGGAGCATTAACATTAATTCCTGTACCCGGTTATGGTATGGGAAATCTCACACCCGAAGGGAATTTAGTCGGTTATATCGATCGCGTCATCCTGGGAAATCAACATTTATTAAAACAAAACCCCTTTGATCCTGAAGGATTATTGAGTACCCTCAACGCGGTAGTAACAGTTTTAATCGGTTATTTTACCGGGAATTGGTTACGAAATCAACCGATTAAAACCGAAACTACGATTAATTTAGTTATGTTTGGATTGAGTTGTTTAATAATAGGATATCTCTGGGGTTTTCTCTTCCCAATTAATAAACAATTATGGACAAGTTCCTATGTCGTTTATACAGCAGGTTGGGCTTTATTATTATTCGCTCTTTGTTATGAAATAATCGAAATTAGGGGATGGAGAAAACTGGGATTTATTTGGAAAGTAATGGGGTTAAATGCCATTTTTGTCTTTGTCGCGTCTGGCTTACTGGGGAGAGTCTTATTAAAAAGTCATGTTGGGATTGACAAAAATGCACCAACCACTTATACTTGGATTTATCAAAATTGGTTTCAACCTTGGGCCGGCACGATGAATGGCTCCTTGGCTTTCGCGATCGTTGTGGTATTATTTTGGTGGATCATTCTCTATGTAATGTATCGCCAAAGGTGGTTTATTAAACTTTAATCAAAAACCATCAATCCCAAAATTAATCAAAATGAGAATCCCAGTTTTTTCATATCATCCTCTTCGATACCAGTCAGGAAAAAGACTAATAATCTCAAGGCGAAAAAACTGGGACTCAAATTTTACATTTACCTACCGACATCGATCTCCTTGAAAAGACAACATTCAACTCTTACTCACCGAGGCACTTCCTCTCTTAAATAATCCCTACAGACGTTAACCGATCTCATAATAGACATTGCGACTATCACTTAAAACGACCAGTTTTAGCAGTCCCTTGTAGATATACACTTAAGGAAGTATCAGACTTCAGACTTTGTGTTGCTCTGGGAGATAAACGAGACATCTAACGAGACAGATGATAAATGAAACAGCGTTTTTTACCTCTTAACACTAATGTGAACTTGGATTTTGAACTGTACTGTTGTATCTGCCTGGGAAGCTCTTTAGCTTCAATTATTAATTTATCATCTTTTTTTGACTTGGCAAGTAATTGATACTAATATTTACCATATTCTGAGTATCTATTCTCGTTTTTATTAAGTTTAGTAACAAAAGACAGGCAAAAAGCCCGGTTTCTCGTTTACCATCTCCATCAGACACCCAGTTTCTATGAGAAACAGTGAAGCTAAAATTAAGCAATTCCCATCATAAACCCGGTTTGTGCCTCCGAGACACGATCGCGCTTCACCCATCTTTCTATACAATGGGTAATTTATCCTATTTAAGCATTCTATGAATAACCTACCAGAGTCGAGCCGACAACAACTTACCCCCGATATCACCATTTGTCGCATTTTAAATGGAATGTGGCAAGTTTCGGGGGCTCACGGGCGCATTAACCCCTCCAACGCGATCGAGAGTATGTTTAAATACCTAGACGCGGGTTTTAGCACCTGGGATCTCGCGGATCATTATGGTCCGGCTGAGGACTTTATTGGGGAATTTAGACGTCAACTGGTAGCGCGTGATGGCGAGGAAGGATTATCCCACATACAAGCCTTTACCAAATGGGTTCCCAAACCGACAAAAATGACGCGTAAAATCGTTGAAGATAATATTAATATTTCTCGACGTCGCATGGATGTTAAAGCCTTGGATCTTTTACAATTTCATTGGTGGGATTATCGAGATAAAAATTATCTGGAAGCCCTTAAATATATGACAGAGCTTCAACAGGAAGGCAAAATTAAACATTTAGCTTTAACTAATTTTGATACGGAACATTTAAAAATTATTCTTGATCATGGGATTAAAATTGTCTCCAATCAAGTACAATTTTCCTTAATTGATCGTCGTCCTATAGTTCAAATGGTACAATTTTGTCAAGATAATAATGTGAAATTATTACCCTATGGAACTCTGTGCGGGGGGTTATTATCCGAAGAGTATTTAGGGCAACCAGAACCCTTTTCAGGACTTCTGAAGACGGCGAGTTTGAGAAAATATAAAAATATGATTGATGGTTGGGGAAATTGGCAACTTTTCCAAGAATTATTGCAAAGTTTGAACACGATCGCGCAGAAATATCAAGTCAGTATAGCCAATGTCGCGGTACGTTATATTTTAGAACAACCCACCGTCGCTGGCGCGATCATTGGAGCGCGATTAGGTGTCTCCGAACACTTAGAAGATAATGCTAAAGTTTTTGATTTTTCTCTCGATTCCCTTGACTATAATCAAATCAATTCTATCTTAGCCAATGGGCGAGATTTATTTCAAATTATTGGAGATTGTGGGGACGAATATCGCCGATAATTTTGATAAGATTATATCAGACTTTCTTTTGTCATTTAATCCCTGAGTGTTACCATGTCAGAGCCATTATCCCCAGAAGTGCGCGATCGGATTTGTGCCCACATGAATGAAGATCATGCAGAAGCCGTATTACTGTATGTAAAAGCCTTCGGTTGTTTTCCTAACGCGATTTCTGCTAAAATGTTAACTATTGAATCAGATGCAATGGAAATCGTCGCGATCGTTAATGGGGAACCCGTACCCGTTCACATTACCTTCGATCGCGCCTTAGAAAATGCTGAAGATGCCCACCATACTCTCATAGAAATGGTAAAAGAAGCACGAAAAATGCTAACTCAATAAAATAGTTTTGCTCTCCCCAGCCCCATAATTCAGGGTATTTTCCAGTACCCCTTTTTCATGGGTGCAAGGGGGGATCTCATTCCTGGGATACTATATTAGAGCAACCGCAGAAAGGGTTGTTGTTAATAGCCGAAACCATTAATTTTATGGCTTCTTCCCTCTTCCTTCTTCCTTCTTCCTTCTTCCCTCTTACAAAGTGCCAACGCGATCGAAGGGCCAAAAACGGAAGGTAGCACGGCCGATAATATTTTCTTGAGGTAAAAATCCCCAAATGTGGGAATCATTACTGTTATTACGGTTATCACCCATCACAAAAAAATGATTTTCGGGGATTTGTACCTCGCCTAATTCATAGTCTGGGGGTTCATTGATGTAATTTTCCGATAGGGGTTGATGATTGATATAAACACGCCCCTCTTTGATAGTCAAATTTTGACCGGGTTGACCAATAATACGTTTAATAAAGACTTGATCCTTGGTAAAACCCTGCTCTTTCAAAAGTGGAGGGGGTTCAAAGACGACGATATCCCCCCTAGTGGGTGGGTGCAAACGATAGGATATTTTTTCCACCACCAGGCGATCGCCGATATGTAATGTGGGAAACATTGAGTCTGAGGGGATAAAACGAGGTTCCGCGATTAACCCCCGGATCACAATCGCTAAAAGTAGCGCGATCGCGACAATTTGCAGATTTTCCCGTTGAGAATGCCAAAGTCTTAACCACCAAGGGTTTGAGGTTTGGGGTGTCCCGTCTTGAATTAAATCCTTCTTCTCCGATGTCATGTCGTCTCCAAAACAGCTTCTTATCTACTCATAGCATCTTTCGAGCCCTCCCTATACTTACTAAAGAAACCGAGTTTTTAGCATCAGTGGGCAAAAGAAACCCGGTTTCTGGTGTCAGACGCCTCTGTGAAATTTTTTGGGGGGTAAAGAAACCCGGTTTTTTCCTAGGTCTAAATCTCCTACCCGAACTCCCCAAAAAAACGTCTATATTTCCTCACCTACTTCCCTCCATATTATTACGGATATCGAAAATTATTCTCTCATTAAATTTCCGTAAAAATACCGAGAAATTAAAGTAAAGTTGACCGAGAAAAAAGGATAGCCATCAGGAGTTTTATCCCCGAAAAAATCTTTACCAAATCTTTACAAAAAAACGAGTTTTTCCTATTGAATCTTCATATAACCTTCCCTAGGATAGTAATCAAGAAGAAAAACAGGTGACTCCAAACTTAGGCAATAATGACCAAGAATCTGAGACTCGATTTTTAGCAGAGCCAGTTTGGAAGACCTTAACAATAAGGATTTCAAACACCCGGAGGCCAAAAGTATGTTACGTTCTAACTCATCTACATTACCTAAAGTCTTGACAAGTGCAGCCCTTCTCGCGTTAAGCGTCACAATGGCAGGCGCACAACAAGCTCAAGCGGGCACCCTCGATCTCAGTAGTGGCTGGAATTATTCAACTGGACTCAAATCCAATGGCTCCGGTGGTGATGCTTATGCACTGACAGGCTTGGCAATTAAGCAAGATGCCAACAATGTTTACATCGCGATTAATGGCGGAACCGATCCGACAAAAGGAAACTACAATTCCCGATCGGCTAACAACAATATTAACTATGGAGACTTGTTCTTCAATTTTACAGGCAACAATTTTGCGACTGCCAACGCGGCCAAGAGTTTGTTCGGGGTTCACTTTGCCGCAGCCCCCGGTACTGCTGGAGCGATCGTACAAATGGGCCTGTACTCCAATGTCCAAGCTAAAAGCGTAGCCTTAACTCACAACGGTTACAGCAGCCTCCAACAGTATTTTAACAACGGTTTTGGCTCTCAGCAAACTCAAGGCACGGATTTGGATACAAAAGAGGAAACCAAAGCCTATTATGGTAATAATGGTACTGGCCCCATCTACAATGTGATCGACAAAGGGACAAAAGTCGCGAATATTTCCCCCTTGACTGCGGCGGTATTGTCAACGAATCTAGGGCTGAACTTTGGCAAATATGGTGCTAATAGTGCTTACACATTTGGCTTCCAAGTCGATAAATCTTTGCTGCCAACGGGCGACTTTATGGCTAATTTGTTTTATGAATGTGGAAACTCTGGTATTGCTGTTGCTGGTTCGATTATACCAGGAGCTAATCCTGTACCAGAACCTACGACAATGCTTGGTTTGGCTCTCGGTGGAATTGGTTTAGTTGCTGGTAAAATGAAGCAACGTCGTCAAGTTAGTTAGTTTCTGAGCTGATATGGGTTTTTCCTTGATAGTTTCTGGGATATTCCATGTTAACTAGGGTTAAAAAACTAGAGAATGATGTAGGGACACGGCACTGCCGTGTCCCTTAAAATATACGCGATCGCGCATTCTCCTCTCTGTGCCTTTGTGCCAAAGAAGTAGGGAAACGGCAGTGCCGTGTCCCTACATAACATATATTTTTCTCTCGAAAATAACAAGATAAAAACTTATTTTCGCACTAACAAATGATAAAAATTATGTTAAATTTGTGGTATATTAATATTAATTAAGTACCAAACAAGATGAGGAAAATAATGATCGAGTCCCGCGACGAATATGATAATCCTTGGAAAGAAGCGATTTCGATTTACTTTCAACCTTTTATAGAATTGTTGTTTCCTGATGTTAACGCGATCGTTGACTGGACAAGGGACTATGAATTTCTTGATACCGTCTTGCAACAAGTGACACGAGATGATGAAATAGGAGAACGAACCGCGGATAAATTAGTCAAAGTTTGGCTGAAAGATGGTACAGAAACATGGATTTTAATTCATGTAGAAGTCCAGAGTCAATATCAAGCTAATTTTGCCGAAAGGATGTATATTTATAATAGTCGCATCTTTGGAGTTTATCAGCAAAAAGTCTTAAGTTTAGCGGTTTTAGCCGATGATTCTCCTACTTGGTATCCCACTCAGTTTGAATACAACATTGGCGGGTGTCAAGTGTTGTTAAAGTTTGTGGTGACAAAATTGCTAGACTATCAACAACAATGGAATACTTTAGAGCAAAGCCTCAACCCTTTTAGTGCGATTATCATGGCACATTTGAAAACCCAGGGGACTCGCCAAAAACCCGAAGATCGGTTACAATGGAAACTGAGGATCATAAAAGGTCTTTATCAACAGGGCTACAGTCGGGAAGATATTCGGGAATTATTCCGATTAATTGATTGGTTGATGG
>JBEDKD010000294.1:0-9884 GCA_041172365.1 Cyanobacteriota bacterium
CCCACAGACAACTGATAAAAACCCACCCCCTTCCCGATATTAATTATTAATGGAATTTAACGGTTATTCGGGGATGGTTTTTCGCGGTTATCGGTTGGGTAGGGCGGGTTTATTAAGGTTATCCGTGGGTGACAAAAATCATCGGCGAACCTGTGCTTTTTGGATGACTTCTATAAACTCAGGATTCAAACTTAAACTGATGGTTCCCGATTCAGTTTCTTCTAGGGAAACTGATAAGGTTTTTTTCATTATTACCCGCAAAACTTGATTAACTAATTCGGAAGTCTTAAACACTTCAGCTACATCGGGATCGAGGGTAATACTAATCGGACTTTCTGCTAATCCTGTATTAATATGATTTTGGGCAAATTTCCGATAATTATCTAGGGATTCATTCAGATTAGCAATACTCTGCCATTCCTGGTTTTCTACACTATCTAACAAGGTTTTTTCTTCAGGTTCTAAAGAAGTCATGTTTTATACTCCTAAATATTTTTTGGTCATTTTGCGACTGGGAATAATGGTTTTGAGAAAAATCTCGGTATCATTCTCGACAAACGGGACTAGATAGACATACTCCTTCATTTTTATGATAAAAATCTTTTGGTTAGGATATTTTTGTTGATTGTGATGTTGGATTACATCTAATAAATCTCCCTGACTGATGGCTTGGATCGCGTCACCAAAACAGATTCCTCTTTCGGCTAAAAGCTGGTTATTTTTGTCGTCATTCCAAAGAAATATTTTCATAAACTAACAGCCAGATACGCGGGTTTAATAATTAACAATGAGCTTCCCAAAGTTATATTTAATAAATTTCATAATAGTCTCCTAATAAAAGATATACTTTGATCGCGACTCTCCCATACATAATAATCTCTTTTTACTGATCTGTCAATCCCACATTTTACCATTGATGTAGGGGCGCGATCGTGCATATAAAAAACTTTTGCTTCTTCATGGTTTACCTCAGAATAAAATGGCTAATTCAGTTCGCGATCGCGCTCGGACCAAAGAAACCGGGTTTTTTACCGCATCTGCGGGTGACAACGAAGTATTGTCGTAAAAACCCGGTTTCTGAACCCCCATCCGTCAGTCCAAAGAAAAAATGACACGATCGCGCTTGGCTCAAGTCAGCTTTAAGGCGCGATCGTGCAGATATTTAATACCCACAGACAAATTATGTAAACCCCACAGAAAAATGATAAAAACCCGCCCCCATCAAGATATTAATTATTAATGGAATTTAACGGTTATTTGGGGATGGTTTTTCCGGGTTATTGGTTGGGTGGGGGCGGGTTTATCAAGATTATCTATGGGAGACAAAATCGATCGGTGAACCCGCCCCTACCAATTTGATCCAATAATTGATCGTAAAAATAGGAAACGTGATCGCTCTTTTTTGAAAGGGAATGAAAAGAGCGATCACAGTTTATTTTACCACGAATCTATATGGCAATTAAGTCAAAAACATCTTTATTTCAGTGGCCAGGCGTAACAATCCCAATAATCCAGCCCCCCTGGTTGATGTTTAACTGTGACTGGAGGACTATAAGCTGATAGATTCACACCAGATACGGCAGCACTAAAAACATTTTCATGTTCTTTACATCCGCCATTATAAATACTTCCTACGGTAAAGCTAATAGTTCCACCACACGCTGATTCTGCTGGGATTGGTTTTTCAACAAATGGCAATGCTAGCGACGGTCCCCCAAGTGTAACACTTGTAGCTCTACAAGCTGGATCTACAAATTTTACTTCTACGGTAGTTTTTTCATTTACCTCTATAACATTTGGCCCACTAATAGTAACTGTTATTGAGGGCTTTTGTGCAGTTTGTTGCGGTTGGGGAGTTTGTTCTACCTGCGGTGAACATTCCTTCTTTTTTTCGTACTCACCACCATCGTACTCTGTGAGCATTTTCAATTTATTCTTGGCTTTATTATAGGATTCTGTAAGTTGGTTTTTGTATCGAGGCTCTGGCCGCTTCCCATCTGTCCTCATGGCATCAAAGCTTGGAATAGTAACGGCTCCCATTGTGGGATCGCCGATATAGTTTTCTATCAAATGGGCATCAAGCATTAAGACAAAATTTGCTTCCTTAAGCAAATCTGATTGACTCAAACTTGAAGATTTTAATAAGGGGTTATTATCGATATCATTGAGAGCTGAAAGATTTGCATTTCCGGGAACATTTACTTTTTTGGCAAGTGCCAAAAAACCCCCTGTGAATCCGAGAGCTATTTGTTGGCTGATCGATTCACCAATACCTAGTTTCTCTTGTGAAAAACTATCTTTCCGAGCTTCAATACTGTTAACCCACTTCATCGTAATAAGAGGAAAGTCATCTGGTCTTAGTAAATAATCAAAGGCTTTCACTTTAGCTCTAATACTTTCATAACTTGTGAACGAAGCAATTGATAAAATTGAAGTCCTTGATTTAACCTCATCTGGCAATGCCAAAGCAATATCTTCAACGAAGAAATTGCCTTGTGAATGACCAATAAGCAGATATTTGGGCTTGAGTACATGGCAATCACAATCAGCATTTTTTCGGAAATCATCGTGCAATTTTTCTATGTTTTTGATTTTTTGTTGGACTTGAAATACTAATGTATTACCATCACCAGTGTTGGCATTAAAAGTGTCCGACCTAGACGTGGATGACTGTATAGCAGACTCTAAGAAGTCCCCAGCGGGAATACCTTCTATACGAACTCTTCCGACACGATTGTAAGCATCAAAACTTAAAGAAACTTTTTCTCCAAGTGCGTCTTTCAAAAGCTTGTTGATAATTACCTTGTCTTGGTCATAAACATTTCGTGGTGTATTCACTCCATTAACATATACTGCATATATCGGTGGCTTTTGGTTTTTATCACAGTTAAACTTCGTGCCTATATCATCGGCAGCATTTTCAGCCGCTGAGTCAATTCTTCGATCAGGCAATGAAGGCGGAGGTGGACCTCCACCGGGCGGAGGTGGAGGGGGGCTCCCTCCCGAATCCAACTCAGGACGCACCGGCTGATTCGGTCCCGGATCTTGCGGATACGGTGGCACTTGTGGATTATTCCCAGGGGGTGTACTCGGCTTATCATCATCAAATTCACCCGATCGCTGTCCTAACCAATCCCCAATATTCTTTTCCAAGGCAGGCGGAGTCGCTGCCACTACCCGATCAGATGACTGAGCTAAATTAGCCGTGCAAGCAGCCCAATTAAAACTAAAAACCGTACAAAGAACAGTCGATAAAGCCCGATTGACAAAGGTACCAGGAGCCAACAAAGCACCCATTAAAACAGCAACAAAACTAACAATCCCCAGAGCAACAAAACGCATCCGACGCATAAATTACCTCAACTGAATCCTTAACAAAAAATCGCCATTCTTATTAATCTTGTAGGGGCGGGTTCACTAACATATTTGCCACCCACCGACAAATTAAATAAACCCGCCCCTACCCGATCAAAGCTCGCGCTCATACCCTAAAAAGGCAAAATCCTCCGAATAGTATCCCGAAGAATATCTTTTAATAACTCATTGCCAAAATTGGAAAACCAATCTTGTGATTTTTGGGGATCAACCTTCTCCACCTCAACATTAGCAGGCGGTTTATCATCAATTTTCAGCGCCGATTTATCCATTCCTACCTGTGACATCTGGCTCACAAAAGTATTAATCGGAATGGCTAAATTAAAACCAGTTTTAACCTCAGCTTGACCTTTCTCAGATTGACCGTCAGATTGACCTTTTTCCACAACAATACTGCCCTTAGCTTCCCCGTGTCCGTGAATCCCTATCACTCGACCACTAACATCAAATACAGGACCACCACTCATCCCCTTATCTGTTACAGCATCATAACGCAGGGTATAACCTTCAGAATCACTGAGGCCTTCAGTCGTAATGATGCCGCTAGTAAACGAGTATCTTCTCTCATTTACACCCACAGAAGCAACGGGATATCCCGAAATATAAACCCCCGAACCAATCGTTGCTTCATTAGAATTGGTTAAAGGCGCGACAGCATATTCTTCATCCGTTTCAAAAGTAACGATCGCTAAATCAGTACCAGTCTTTTCCTTGCGAAAACTCTTAACAGATGTGACCTTATGTTCTTTTTTCTTGGAAGTCTTAATGCTATAGTCCGTATTAGGATTTTCCACCACATGACTAGCTGTTAAAACCGTGTAAGTCTTGCCATTTTTGGAAATAATCACACCCGAACCGCCCAAATTAGGGGCTACTATATTGTTAATCTGTACAGTAGTAGGTACAGCTATTTGTGCGACTTCTCTCGCAGTTTTTGCCATTGCTGGCTGGCTGATCACAATTGTTGCTACCGCCGCCGTTCCTGCTAGAATGCCCGGAAGATAGTTAGAGCGATAAAAACCTAAATTCATAACAAACTCCGTTGATTTGATTGTGTGAAATTAAATTGCAAAAATGCCTCGGACAACTTCTCATCTATTTCCCGCTTTTGTCGGGGCAATCCCCCTGAGAGTTGGGGGCGGGCACGGGGGCATTGGTGTCAACTTAACGTCAAACCCTGAGTCTGTCAGGGGTTAAAACCCCTGCCTAAAAGCTAAAGTCCTCTAAAGAGGACTAAATAGATATCTTGCGAAATTCATTCAAACCCTGATTCATAGTAAACGGTATTATAAGCGTTTCAGCTTATTTCGCAAGAAGTCTAATATTTAACAATTTTTTTCTTAGTCCTCTTCAGAGGACTTTAGCTATTAGACAGGGACTTAAGTCCCTGGCGGGCGGGCTGCTTTCGGCTTAAGTTGACACCAATGGCACGGGGGCACCGCCCCTACAAAAAATGCAAATAGGTACTAATAGGGATTCCCCAACTAGAATTAATCATCTGTTGTAATAAAACCCCCGATGGTTCGGTTCCATCTTCAAACCCATAAACCCCAAAGTCAGGATCGCGGTTTTTTACCCGCCCATTAACTCCGATTAATTGTCCTTGCTGATTCAAAATCGGCCCCCCACTCATTCCCACTTCAATATCATTGGTATAACCTAAACGATATCCTTGGGGTAAAGGTTTAGGCGGTAATACAGAAACTACTCCTTGGGTTAAGCGAAACACTTGTAAACCTTGGTCAAAAGTTGTAGTTAACTCTTGTTTTTGGCCTTGTTTTTGATACATGGGAAACCCCGCGGCAAAAACTGTTTCACCTACGGCGATCGCGTCTCTTTTGATAGTCACAACTTGATAAGAGGTATCACTCTCAAAACTCGCGATCGCCAAATCATTATTGCCTAATTGTTTCACCCCTGATAAGCGATATTTTTGACCATCAGGGGCAATAATCTTCTGAGGTTGAACCGCGACAACGTGCCAATTAGTTAAGATTGTATAAGTCCGCCCTTCTTGCTTAATAATCACACCCGAACCTGAAGCATTAGGTGTGAAAATGCGTACCGTTGTTAACCGGGCTAATTGGGCAACAGGGAGATTTTGCCGTTGTGTTAGGCTATAATTCTCTTTAGGTAATTCAGCCAAAACGAGATAACTCTCTGATGTAAACATCAGAGAAATTATCCCTACCCCAATAATCACTAAGCGCTTGGGCATTTTTTGTTAAAGCTCCCGTGAACCACCATTAGAAGCTGGCGGTTGGGGTACTGCTTGGGGAGTCTTAATCGGTGCTACATTTCTTGTCGGAGTGTCAGAATCATATTCTATCCGTCCACTCACATCAATGTAAGGCATGGAATCGTTTTCAGAGAGAGAAGGAACACCCGCTTGGCCTTCTCGCCAAGCCAAAAGTTTATTTAAAGTTGCTACTGCATCCTGACCAGGTTTAAGGGTATAGATTAAATTTTCGCAGCGACCATTTACCTGACTCGCCGTGCAAATGACTTGCTCGTTGTTCATCTTCCCCACAGTGATGTACTTGAGTTGCTTATTTTTACGGTAAGTTTCTAAACGCGCACTGACTTCTTGGCAACGTCTTAATGGATCGTAGTCAGGAAAAGCATTTGATTCCCATTTGATCCAAGGTTCACGCCCCCCATTAGAGTTTTGATACATCGTTGTTGGAACACCTGTCGAGGTATCACAGTAAAAACCCTTTTGGCCAGATGCTTGTTGGCTGTAACTGGGCTTCGCGCTCAGAGCTAGGCTGCCGATCGCGATCGCGCCTGCCAAAACCATCAATGATTGTCCTTTGATCGTGGAAGTCGCTTTGAATGTTGAAAACATATCTTCCTCCTATGTTATTTGCCTTGTGGTTTAGCAAAATGTTGCTTACGAAGGATATTAGACATCTCCCATAAGGTAAAAAGCCGGCTAATGCCGACCCCACATTGTTGCCAAAAAAAACAAGAAACTGGAGAAATGACACCCGATCAACGCGATCGTGTATCATTTCTCCAGCCCCGTGAGACTTACACCCATCTCAGGCTAGGTACTCTGTCACCTATATTTCTTTGAACTTCGACACTGCCAGCCCTCACAGCCGTGCAGTGAACATCACTGGTAATTATTATTAACTAGCCAATTCATTTTTCCTTGGACGTGGTACCCGACGATCGCGTTGATGGCAAGGTCCCGCTCCATCGGCTCACATCCTGATCACTAATAATATACCGATAATGGGTAGAACCTTTGATAACAATACGAATTTTTTTATCACTGGCTCTTTCACTTTCTATTGTCAAAGCCCCAAAACCTGTCTCTTGCCAAGTCTGACATAAAAGACTTTCGATGCGCGATAAAACCTCCTCAATAGCAATCGGTATTTGCTCAGGGGATGATGACATATCAGGGCGAATACTCATCTTTATCACCTCTAAGGTACTTGAAATCAAGAGTTAAGCCTTTCTCTAGCCGCGTCCTCTATCTACCTATCAGGTGAAACTTCTCCCTTTTATGCAAATTTGGAGTTTCTGTAATACAACTTCACATAAACGATGGTAAAGACTCTTAGGGGATAAGAAAACGACGCGCCTTTATAGTCGATCGCGTGATTTTGGGTAATATCCCCATTACTGGTTCAATCACCTTCGCTGATAGCCACTTCTCTATAAAAAATGCTTAGTATGTGATTGTATCCGTGTTAAATCTGCCTGTCAACAGGTTTTTCCCTTTTTTTTTTGCCCGATGGAGCTTTTGCGATAATTCTTAAAAATTGATCGTCAAAGAGCAACCTGATCTCGTAGCGCGTATCTGGATCTGGTTTCCCCTCGCCTTGTTGGAGAGGTGGTGAAGGGCTGAGGCTAAGGAGATCAGCAAGACACGAGTTATACATTATCGTTAGCAGTTTGTCATCGGCCGAAAGATAGATTTAGTAAAATCTTCATAAAATCCGATCAATTGTAGTGTGAGCGTCTCGCTCACTGTATTACGCCACGAATTTTACCGAACATTTTACCATTGATGTAGGGGCTCTTTCACCCATATCTTTAATACCCACAGACAACGGATCAAAACCCGCCCCCACCCGAATGTAGGGGCGCGATCGCGCATATCTAAAAGTTGCCAAAAAGTTGCCAAAAAGTGACTAAATGTGAATGAAGAAAACAGGTATTAACCTATAGGAGCCGAGAAACCCGGTTAGAGCGTAGATGTCTAGTTTCCCAACCGACGATTTTTCAGAGAAACCCGGTTTCTTTGCGTAAGTCCTAATATTCTTTTTTGAAACCGCGGATATAGGCGAAGCCTTCCCGTAGGGTACGCTCCTAAACGCTCCTAAACCCGATGAAAGATATCAAAGTAAAGGTTTTTTCCCTTTGGGGTCATTTTTGTTACAAAATTTTACATTTACGCGCCGCGCAAAAAAAACAAATGTGGTATGATGAAGGAAGGTTAGATAAGTATTTTTAGTATAATGGGATGGTGGCAAAAATAAAAAAATCGCCACCATCCCATTATGTTATATATTATCTGTCAAATTCAAGGATTTGTCAAGGGGTTGGAAAAAAAAGGCGCGTTTTTTTTTGTTTGTAAAGATTTGTAAAAAAGTCCGTTTTCCCTAATAGGTAATAGTTCGATATTAACCTAACATCCTTTTTTTGAAACAGTGCCTAAACCCGGATGAAAGAGGAGAATGAGTCGTGGCTCTGTGCCGATCGCGTCTTAATTATCTTCTCCCCATACTTTTAATTGCAGATAAACAAAAATCAAGGCAATAATCATTAATAAAGTAGCCGCGGCTGCCGCATAACCAAAGTCAAATTGGGCGAAGGCTTGATCGTAGATATAATAAACTAATAAATTGGTGGTATTTAAGGGACCCCCTCTTGTGATTACATAAACTTGTTCAAAACTTTTTAAGGTGAAAATGCCCGTTGTTACTATGGCAAAGATTAATGTCGATCGCAATCCGGGTAAGGTAATATGCCAAAATTGTTGCCAACGATTCGCTCCATCTAATTCCGCGGCTTCATATCTATTGAGAGGGATAGTTTGTAAACCAGACAGAAATACTACTACATTAAAGCCTATTTGTTTCCAAATACTTAATAGGATTAAGATGGGCATTGCCCAAGTTGTACTACTTAACCAGGGTATTTCTCCGATACCAATCATGTGTAATAATCCATTGACAGGTCCATCATTTTGAAATAGCCATCGCCATCCTAAACCTACTGCTACTAAACTGGTTATGGAGGGGATAAAATACGCGGTTCGTAAAATTCCTTTTAATTTTAAGGTTTGATTTAATAAGACCGCGAGTCCTAATGGTATTATTAAACTTGGTATCACTGTCGCGATCACGAAATAAATTGTATTTCCCAAGATTTGCCAAAAGTCCGCTGATACTAACAATCTTAAGTAATTATTGAAGCCTACTAAACGCACTCCCGCGAGGCTAAAACTCCCACTGGTAAAACTTAGATAAAATAAATACGCGATCGGTCCTAGGAGAAATATGCTTAACAGCAAAAATGCTGGGGCGAGAAATACCCAAGCCGCGATCGCGTCATTATCTAAGGCTTGACTCGACTTCGATTTAACTGAAATCATTGGTATTTGGTATAAGAAATTTGATAGAATCTATTATACTAGAATCAACACTATTATGATATAGCAACAGCAAAGACGGTGGTTGACATTCTTAATGGCCTAAACCCTTGCCTTTATTGCTTCTTCCTTCTTCCTTCTTCCTTCTGTTATACTTAATGGGAAAAATAGTTAATTTTTGCCAAGGGTATGACTTCTGATTCTATTGATTTGACTCCGAGTTTGATTTCCCCTTCTATTCCACCTTTGGATACCCAGGGAAAATGTTTAAAGTTAGGTGTTATGGCTTCCGGTAGTGGTAGTAATTTTGAACGAATTGCCAGCGCGATCCAAGCTAGGGAACTTAATGCTAAAATTCAAGTATTAATTTATAATAATCCGGGGGCGGGGGTTGTACAAAGGGCGCAAAAATTTAACATTCCATCTATTTTGTTAAACCACCGCAAATATCCCAGTCGAGAGGCCTTAGATACCGAGATTGTTAAAACTTTTAAAGAATACGATGTTGACTGGGTGGTGATGGTAGGATGGATGCGAATTATTACCCCTGTTTTATTAGACGCGTTCCCCAATCAAGTCATTAATATTCACCCTAGTTTATTACCGAGTTTTCCGGGGATTAATGGTGTTGAACAAGCCTTAAAAGCAGGGGTTAAAATTACCGGTTGTACGACGCATATCGCGTGTGAAGAAGTCGATAGTGGCCCGATTTTAATGCAAGCGGCTGTTCCTATTTTACCTGATGATACTCCTGAAACTTTACACGCGCGTATTCAAATTCAAGAGCATAAAATTATTGTCGGTACTTTGCGGGTAATAGGTGAGAAGGGATAGGGGATTGGGGATTGGTGAGAAGGGATAGGGGATTGGGGATTGGTGAAATTTTTGTTGTCCCCAG